>NZ_JBVHYH010000072.1:0-49911 GCF_055569135.1 Kitasatospora sp. NPDC029367 | reverse complement strand
CCCTCCCCCCCCCCCCCCCCCCCCCCCCCCCCCCCCCCCCCCCCCCCCCCCCCCCCCCCCCCCCCCCCCCCCCCCCCCCCCCCCCCCCCCCCCCCGGGACCGTACGGCCTGACGTCAGCGGGCGTCGCGCAGGACGGCGGCGGTGGCGACGGCGGCGGTGACGGCCTCGTGGCCCTTGTCCTCGGCCGAGCCCGGCAGACCGGCCCGGTCGAGCGCCTGCTCCTCGTTGTCGCAGGTCAGCACGCCGAAGCCGATCGGGACGCCGGTGTCCACGCTGACCTGGGTCAGGCCGGCGGTGGCCGCCTGGCAGACGTAGTCGAAGTGCGGGGTGCCGCCGCGGATCACCACGCCGAGGGCGATCACGGCGTCGTAGCCGCGGTCGGCGAGGCGCTTGGCGGCGACCGGCAGCTCGAAGGTGCCCGGGACGCGCAGCACGGTCGGCTCGGCGACGCCGAGCTCCTTGAGCGCCCTGTGGGCGCCGTCCAGGAGGCCGTTCATCACCTTGTCGTGCCACTGGGCGGCGATGACGGCGACCTTGAGGTCGGCGGCGCCGTCGATGGTCAGCTCGGGGGCTCCGTGGCCGCTCATGTCGCTACTTCCTGTCTTGGGGTGGGAGGTTCGGGTGGTGTCAGGAGCCGAGGCCGGGCAGGTCGTGGCCCATCCGGTCGCGCTTGGTGCGCAGGTAGCGCAGGTTGTGCTCGCTGGGCGCGATCTCGACCGACTCGCGCCCCTTGACCTTGAGCCCGTGGTCGGTGAGCGCTGTCTGCTTCCGCGGGTTGTTGGTCAGCAGGGTGAGCGAGCGGACCCCGAGGTCCACCAGCATCTGCGCCGCGATGCTGTAGTCGCGGGCGTCCGCGGGCAGGCCCAGGTCCAGGTTGGCGTCGACGGTGTCGCGCCCCTGCTCCTGCAGCTCGTACGCACGCAGCTTGTGGGCCAGACCGATCCCCCGGCCCTCGTGGCCGCGCAGGTAGAGCACCACGCCGCGGCCGGACTCGGCGACCCGCCGGAGCGAGGCCTCCAGCTGCGGACCGCAGTCGCAGCGCAGCGAGCCGAGGACGTCGCCGGTCAGGCACTCGGAGTGCACCCGCACCAGCACGTCCTCGCCGTCCGGCAGCCGGCCGTCCGCGCCGAGGCCGCCGGCCACCAGCGCGATGTGCTCGACGCCGTCGATGGTGCCCCGGTAGCCGACCGCGGTGAACTCGCCGTGCACGGTGGGCAGGGCGGTGGTGGCGGCCCGGTCGACGTGCAGCTCGGTGCGGCGGCGGTAGGCGATCAGGTCCTCGATGGAGATGATCGCCAGGCCGTGCTCACGGGCGAAGGCGACCAGCTCGGGCAGCCGGGCCATGGTGCCGTCGTCGTTGACCACCTCGGCGATCGCCCCGGCCGGTGCCAGCCCGGCCAGCCGGGCCAGGTCGACGGCGGCCTCGGTGTGCCCGGGGCGGACCAGCACCCCGCCCTCGACGGCGCGCAGCGGGAAGACGTGCCCCGGCCGGGTGAGGTCCCCGGGCTCGGTGCCGGGCGAGGAGAGCAGCCGTACCGTCCGGGCGCGGTCGGCGGCGGAGATGCCGGTGTCCACGCCCTCGCGGGCGTCCACCGAGACGGTGTAGGCGGTGCCCTTGCGGTCCTCGTTGACCTGGGTCATCGGCGGGAGCTTGAGGCGGTCCAGCTCCTCACCGGTCATCGGGGCGCAGATCACGCCGGAGCTGTAGCGGATGGTGAAGGCCATCAGCTCGGGGGTCGCGGCGGAGGCGGCGAAGACGATGTCGCCCTCGTTCTCGCGGTCCTCGTCGTCGACCACGATCACCGCGCGGCCGACCGCGATGTCGGCGATCGCCCGCTCGACCGGGTCGAGGACGAACTCGTCGCCGTCGCTGCCGGGGCGGGTGCCGGGCTCGCTGCCGGGTCGGGCGCCGGGCTCGCCGCCGGGTCGGGTGCCGGACTCGCTGCCGGGCCGGGCGCCGGGCTGGGTCTGGTTCTCGGTCATGCCGTGACTCCCTGCGGGACGTTGGCGGACGTGGCTCGCGGCTCACGGGTGCTCAGCCACCAGGAGCGCAGGCCGAGCAGCACCAGGACGAAGTAGACGGAGTAGGTGAGGCCCGAGAAGGTGTAGCCGCTGTTGAAGGCGAACGGGACGCCGACCGCGTCGACCGCGATCCAGGCGAACCAGAACTCGAGCCAGCCGCGCGCCTGGGCCACCATCGCGGCGAGCGTGCCGACGAAGATGTAGGCGTCCGACCAGGGACTCCAGGACAGCTCGGGGTAGGCGGTGAACAGCAACGCCAGAGCGACCGTGCCGGCTGCGGTGCCGGCCACCAGGGCGGCCCGCTCGGGCCAACTGGCGAACCGCACCGAGATGGTGCCGGCGTCACGGCGCCCGCGCCGCCACTGCGCCCAACCCCAGGCGGCGGTGACGATGACGATCAGCTGCTTGCCGATCAGGCCGGGGACGTGGCCCCCGAAGTAGGCCGCGATCAGCACGACGCCGGACAGGAGTTGGACCGGCCAGCTCCACACCGAGCGGCGCCAGCCGAGCGCCAGGCCGCCGAAGCCGAACAGGTTGCCGATCATGTCGGCCCACTTCACGTGTTCACCGAGGACGGTGAACGCCTCTCCGCTGAGCCAGCTCATTCCTTGTCCCCCGTGCTGTGCGTGATGTGTGCGGTGTCTGCGGTGTGCGTGGCCTGTGCGGTGTGCGGCAGGTTCGGGAGGGTGCGCGATTCGAGCAGCCGCTCCACGTACTTGGCGAGCACGTCCACCTCGAGGTTGACGCTCTCGCCGAGGGCCTTGGCGCCGAGTGTGGTCAGCGCGAGGGTGGCCGGGATGAGGCTGACGGTGAAGCTGTCGCGGGCCGCCTCCACCACGGTGAGGCTGACGCCGTCGACCGTGATCGAGCCCTTCTCCACCAGGTAGCGGGAGATGGACTCCGGCAGCGAGAAGCGCAGCACCTCCCAGCGCAGGTTGCCGGCCGCGTCGCGCTCGCCGGGCTCGCGGCTCAACAGCCGTCCGGTGGCGTCGACATGACCTTGAACCAGGTGCCCGCCGAGCCTGGCGCCGAGCGCCATCGCGCGCTCCAGGTTGACCGGGGAGCCGGGCTTCAACTCGCCCAGGCTGGAACGGTGCAGCGTCTCGGCCATCACGTCGGCGCTGAACTCGCCCGTCTCGGCGGCCAGTTCCTCGGCACTGTCGACCACGGTCAGACAGACGCCGTTGACCGCGATGGAGTCGCCGTGACGCGCGCCGACACGAACCACCGGGCCGCGCAGGCGGATTCGCGAGGAGTCGCCGATCTCCTCGATCGACACGACCTCGCCGAGCTCTTCGATGATGCCGGTGAACACCCGGGTCTCCTCGCGCTTGGGGCGCGGACTCCGGGGCGGCAGAGGGAGATGACACGGACGGGCACCGGTGCACAGGGCTGCCGACACGACCCGTCGCCGGGGTGCCGCAACCGCCGGGAGATCGCTCGCCCGACCCGGGAGACACCTCTCCCGCCGTTCACCTGACCGTGGTCCGGTCCGGTTCGTGATGGACCACGGGTACTGCTCTTCGTCCGCCCGCGCACGCCTCCCATCCGGACTTTAACCGTCGGTCCAGGAATTTCACCTGGTCAACCGGCCGCTGGCTGCGGACGGGTCGCGGACTGTAACCGCCGGTTCGGATTTTCACCGACCCCGGAGTGCGCTGAACGTCACTGCTGATGACGTCATTGTGCCACGCGGGGTGCGAGCCGAGGGAGAGGGTTCCGCTGTGGCCTGTTTCACGGCCGTACGGGGAATGCGCGGTGGGTCCGGTACGGCACCGGTGCGTCCGGCACGGCGCCGGTGGCGCCGCCGTGCGCGCAGGGTGACCCTGGTGGTGGGGCCGGACGGCCGGCGGGGTTCACACGGTGCGCAGGGCCCGTGGGACTCGCAGCGTTCGGAAGGTTCGCGGGATTCGCAAGGTTTCGCAAGGTACGGAGGCGAGCGCGATGAAGTTCATGGACGTCCACCACGGGATGGTCGGGATCACGCCGGAGCAGCTCAGGGCCGCCCACGCGGCCGACTTGGCGGTCGAGGGCGAGGAGGGCGTGCACTTCGAGCAGGCCTGGGCGGACCCCGAGACCGGCACGGTGTACTGCCTGTCCGAGGCGCCGTCCAGGGAAGCGGTGCAGCGGGTCCACGAACGGACCGGGCACCCGGCGGCCGAGATCCACTCGGTGCCGTTCTCGGTGTGACGGTCGGGCGCGACCGTTCCCGGTGCGGCCGTCCCCGGTGCCGTCGTCCCGGGGCATTGGGCCTCGGCCGGGCTCAGAGCGGGCTCAGAGCGTGGCGGGTGCGGCGATCGGCGTGAAGTGGGTGACCTCCGGGGGGTGCGCGAGGTAGTGCAACTCGCCCTCCGACCAGACCGGCCGGATCCGCCACATCGGCCCGGCGTACCCCCGCAGGGCCTCTTCGTCACGCCAGCGGCTGACCACGAGCACCCGGTGTCCATCCTCGGTCACCGAGCGCAACAGTTCACCGCCGAGGCACCCGTCCGTCCGCCCCAACTGCGGGATCACCTGGCTGACCAGATGCGCGCAGAACTCCTCGATGCGATCGGCCGTGACCTGCCCGGCCCAGATTCTGACGATCACGGCCACCACCTCCGGCTGGCTGGAGTCCCTGGCACCATTATCAGCGGAAAACCGCTGGTGGGGAGGGGTGAGGCGACTCTTTCACGGAGAGTTGAGGAAGCCGGCGGGAAGGGACGCAGGCAGGGCCCTCCGCTAGATTCCCGGTATGACCCTCACACCGGAAGCTCCCGCTCCGTCAACCCCCGCCCCGGACGCGCCGAACAGCCTGTTCGCCGCCCTCAGCGCGCGTGCCCTCACCGAGCCGGCCCAGTTGCGTGAGGTCTACGAGCAGCCCGGCGACCACGCGCGCCGCAAGCAGGTGGACCACCTCCACGAGGTCGCCCAGCGCCTCATCGCCTGCGCCTCGCTGGTCTTCGTGGCCAGCTCCGACGCGGCCGGCCGCTGCGACGTCTCCCCGCGCGGCGGCCCGGCCGGGGTCGTCTCGGTGCTCGACGAGTACACCCTGGCCATTCCGGACGCCACCGGCAACAAGCGTCTGGACACCCTGCACAACATCCTGGAGAACGGCCGGGTCGGGCTGCTCTTCGTCGTCCCGGGGCGGGACACCACGCTGCGGGTCAACGGGCGGGCCTGTGTCTCCACCGACCCGGAGCTGCTGCGGCAGCTGACGGCCGTCGGCAAGCCCCCGCGCAGCGCGATCGTGGTGGCCGTGGAGGAGGTGTACGCCCACTGCCCGAAGGCGCTCATGCGCGGCTCGGCCTGGAAGCCGGAGAACTGGCTGGCGACGGACGCCCAGCCGACGTCGGCGGAGGTCACGCTGTCGCACCTGAGGGACGACTCGCTGACCATCGACATGATCGAGCAGACGGAGCGGGAAGCGCTGCTGTACCGGTACGAGTAGGCGCGGCGCCGGTGCGCCGTCGGCCGGTGCGCCGGTGCGCCGTCGGCCGGTGCGCCGGTGTGCCGGTGTGCCGTCGGCGGGCGCCCGGTGCGCCGGTTGATCGGCGCCGGTGGGCCCCGCCGCCGGTCCGGGTGGGCCGGCCGCGGGGCCTCGCTCGCCCCGGCCCGGGTCAGGCGGCCTTCGGGACGTCGATCACCGCCGCGCCGTCGGCGGCCCGCTGGACGGCCTCGACGCCCTTGTGGGCGGCGTCCTTGCTGACGTAGCCCTGGCCGGTCGCGACGATCTCGCCGTTGCCCGCCTTGAGCCGGAACCGGTACTTGCCGCCGGCGTCCTGGTAGACCTCGAACTTGCCCGACATCCGGGCCACCTCCTCGTGCGGCACGGGTGCGCCGCGTCGATCCGTCCCCCTCCCCCTCTCAGTCACCGTGCGCCCGGCGCGGAGTCCCGCGCACGCGGTCGGCCGCCGGATGGGTGACGCCGGGCGGATCGGGGTTTGCGGGGGTGCCGGGGAGGCCGCCGGTGGTTTGAATGGACGGATGGACTGCGTGTTCTGTGCGGTGGTGGCGGGCGAGGAACCGGCGCACCGGGTGCTGGACGACGCGGCGGCGGTGGCCTTCCTGGACCGCCGGCCGTTGTTCCCCGGCCACGTGCTGGTCGTGCCGCGCGCCCACCACCGGACCCTGGCGGACCTGCCGACCGAGGAGATCGGGCCGTTCTTCCTGCGGGTGCAGCGGGTGGCGGCGGCGGTGGAGCGGGGGCTGGGCGCGGCGGGCAGCTTCGTGGCGGCGAACAACCGGATCAGCCAGTCGGTGCCGCACCTGCACGTTCACGTGGTGCCGCGCAATCCCAAGGACGGGCTGCGCGGGTTCTTCTGGCCACGGGGGAAGTACCCGGACGAGGCGGGGGCGGCGGAGGTGGCGGCGCGGCTGCGGGCGGTGCTCGAGGAGGGGTAGCGGCCGGGCGGGGTTCGGCGTACGCCCGGGGGAGCATCCGGGCGGGGGTGAAATCATTTTCCGGGCGGACGACTTCGCAGGTCGCGGACCCTAGGGTCGGGGGCATGAACGAACTCGCGCGCCTCGTGCAGCAGACCTCCGACCGGCTCGCGGGCCGGTGCGTCGGCGTGGTGGTCGCCGGGGTGGCCGGTGGCGCCGTGGAGATCCACGGTGCCGGGCGGACGGGTCCGGGGGGCGAAGTGCCCGGGGCCCGAACATTGTTCGACATCGGCTCCGTCACCAAGGTGTTCACCTCGCTCGCGCTCGCGCGGCTGGCGCTCGACGGCACCGTGCGCCTCGACGAGCCGCTCGCGGAGGTGCTGCCCCGTTCGACGGCGGTCCCGGCCCGGGGCGGGGCGGCGATCACGCTCCGGCACCTCGCCACCCACACGTCGGGGCTCCCCCGGCTGCCCCGGGGCATGCTGCTGCGCGCGCTGCTGCGGCCCAACCAACCGGACCCGTACGCCCGTTGCTCCGCCGAGCGAATACTCTCCGGGCTCGGGCGGACGCGGCTGCACTCCGCCCCCGGGCGCAACTTCCGGTACTCCAACCTCGGCGCCGGGCTGCTCGGGCTGGCCCTCGCCCACCGGTCCGGCACCGCGTACGGGGAGTTGGTGGACCGCGAGGTCTGCGCACCGCTGGGGCTGACGGACACCTGCCTGCGGCCGGACGCCGACCAGTCCGCCCGGCTGGCGTCCGGCCATGCGCCGAGCGGGCGCCCGGTGCCGTCCTGGGAGTTCGCGGCGCTCCCCGGCATGGGCGGGCTCCGCTCGACCGCGGCCGACCTCGCGGCCTTCCTGCGGGCGCAGTTGGCGGCCGAGGGCGAGCCGGACGCACCGCTGGCGCGGGCGATGCTGCTCACCCGGGAGACCAGGCACCGGGTCAACCCGTTCGCCTGGGCGCACCTCGGCTGGCTCGGCCACCGCTTGCACGCCCAGCAGGGCAGGCACCTGCAGTTGTGGCACAACGGGGGGACGGGCGGGTCCTCCTCCTTCCTCGCGTTCGACCCGGAGCAGCAGGTGGGGGTGGTGGTGCTGGCCAACTCCCGGCGGTCGGTGGACGAGGCGGGCACGGCGCTGTTGCGGCGCCTGCAAGTGGGGCTCGGCGCGGCCGGGCGCTGACCGGCGCTCTCTGTCCCCCCGCCTCGGCTCGCCCGCCGACTGTCGTTTCGGTCGTGTCGGTCGGTCGGTAGCCCCTGCCGAACGGCACCCCCTGCTGCCGCACACACTCCGGCTGTTTCGGTCCAAAGGGTGTCGATTGGCACTGTTCCGGAGGGTGGTGAGCGATCGATCCTGGTGGTCCGACATCCGGCAGTCGCAGTTCCGGTTGGGGAGACCGTCGAGGCAAGGAGGGCGAAGTGGCGATGCTGTGGTCGCCCGGGTGGGCGTGGTCGTTCGTGGAGAACGGCCAGGCCCGTCGCGGGTCGGCCGGTCCGCTCGGGCCGGTGGTGCAGGTGCACCGGGCGTTCCGGACGGTCCCGTGGCGGGCGCGGACGTGGCTGGACACCGTAGCGGCGGTCCTGGCGCTGGTGGTCTGCCTTGCGTTCGGCCAGTGGTGGCCCGCCCCGATGGTGGCGGCTGCGGCGGTGGTGGGCGCGAACGGGTACGGCGCCCTACGGCCCGCGCCCGGGCTGCGCTCCGTACGGGTCCATGAGGGCGGTCTGGCGCTGGTCGGGACGGGCGCCGACGAGCGGCTGCTGCCGTGGCCGGGCATCGAAGCCGTCGAGTACTCCCCCGGCGGGCGGCGCCGGGAGCCCGAGCGGATCCGAATATGGCCCGCCGGTGCGGACGAGCCTCTGGTGCTGGCCCGACTGCACGGGTTGGAGGCGCTGGCGCGGGAGGTGGACGAGCGCCTGTCCCCGTGCCTCCGGGCCGCGCTGCACGAGGCACTGCGCAGCGAGGGGAGCGTCCGGTTCGCCCGGGGGCGGCTCACGGTGACGGCCGGCGGGCTGGTGCACCGGCCGCCGCACCCCCTGGTCGCGGCGGCGGCGTACCGGTGGACGGAGGTGCACTCGGCCCGGGCGGCCGGTCTCGGCGAGCTGGAGCTCCGGACGCGGTCGGCGGGGCTGCCGCTCACCCTCCCGGTGCCCAACGCCCGTGCGGCGGCGGAGTTCCTGGAGGACGTCCGGGGCTCGGGCACCTTGACGAACGCCTAGAGGGTTGGATTCCCAAACTCACCGACCTATAGTGAGTTTGCTTTTCCAATCCACTGCAGAGGAGAGGCGGCCCGCCATGCGCGATGCCGTGATCGTCGAAGCCGTCCGCACCCCGGTCGGGAAGGGCAAGCCGGGAGGCTCGCTCTCGGGCGTCCACCCGGTCGAACTGCTCGCCCACACCCTCCAGGCCCTGATCGGGCGCAGCGGCATCGACCCGGCCCTGGTCGACGACGTGATCGGCGGCTGCGTCGACCAGGTCGCGGAACAGGCGATGAACACCACCCGCTACGCCTGGCTGGCGGCCGGGTTCCCGGAGTCCGTTCCGGCGACCACCGTGGACCGGCAGTGCGGCTCCTCCCAGCAGGCGGTGCACTTCGCGGCACAGGGGGTGATCTCCGGGGCGTACGACCTGGTGGTGGCCTGCGGGATCGAGTCGATGAGCCGGGTGCCGATGTGGTCGAACGTGCCGCCGGGGGCGGATCCGTTCGGCGCCGCCGTCGCGGCCCGCTACCCGGGCGGGCTGGTTCCGCAGGGGGTCGGCGCCGAGCTGATCGCCGCCAAGTGGTCGCTCACCCGGGAGGCCATGGACGAGTTCGCGGCCGGGTCGCACGCCAAGGCCGCCAGGGCGCACGCGGAGGGCCGGTTCGCGGACGAGCTGGTCCCCGTACCGACGCCCGAGGGCCTGGTCACGACGGACGAGTCGGTGCGCCCGGGCACCACGCCCGAGGTCCTGGCGGGGCTCCGTCCGGCCTTCGCCGACCCGGTCTACGCCGAGCGGTTCCCGCAGATCGACTGGTCGGTCACGGCGGGCAACAGCAGTCCGATCAACGACGGTGCCTCAGCCGTCCTGATCACCAGCAGCGAGACCGCCGCCCGACTGGGGCTGCGCCCGCTGGCCCGGCTGCACTCCTTCGCCGTCACCGGGTCGGACCCACTGCTGATGCTCACCGGCGTGCTGCCCGCCACCGAGAAGGTGTTGCACCGCGCCGGGCTCTCGCTCGCCGACATCGACCTGTTCGAGGTCAACGAGGCCTTCGCCAGCGTCGTCCTGGCCTGGCTGCAGGAGACCGGCGCCGACCCGGCCCGGCTGAACGTCAACGGCGGCGCCATCGCCCTCGGCCACCCGCTGGGCGCCAGTGGTGCCCGGCTGATGACGACGCTGGTGCACGAACTGCGCCGCAGTGGAGGGCGGTTCGCCCTGCAGACCATGTGCGAGGCGGGCGGCCTGGCCAACGCCACGATCCTGGAGGCGGTCGACTGAGGCCGACCGATCACCCCCTAAGGGCCGCAGGGGGCCCGCCCCGCAAGGGATCAGTACCTCTCCGAGTGGACGTCAGGCCACCCGCCGGCGACCTACCGTCGCCCGTATGAGCCGACACACGAGCCGAGTTCGCACCACCACCGCGTTCGCAGCCCTGCTGCTCGCCGTGCCCCTTTCCGTCGCAGCGGCGGCACCGGCCCTGGCCGCACCCGCCGCACCCGCCGCACCGGTCGCCGCCGCTGCCGGTCCGGCCGGCAGCTCCGCTGCGACCGGCACGCCGAGCGCCGTCCACCTCGAACTCCCGCGCCCGACCGGGCCGTTCACGGTCGGGCAGGAGGTCCTGCACCTGGTCGACGAGAACCGCCCGGACCCATGGGTGCCCTCCGCCGGGCCGCGCCAGCTGATGGTCACGATGTACTACCCCGCCCACGCCGGGACGGGCAGCCCGGCCCCGTACATGACCGCCGCGGCCGCCCGGCTGCTGCTGGACAGCAAGCTCCCGGGCAACAGCGTCCCGACCGAGGCCGTGACCGGCACCCGGACCTGGTCCAGGACGGACGCCCGCCCCCAGGGCGGCCACTACCCGCTGGTGGTCCTCTCCCCCGGCTTCACCATGCCGCGCGCCTCGCTCAGCAGCCTCGCCGAGGAGCTGGGCAGCCGCGGCTACGTGGTGGCACTGGTCGACCACACCTACGAGAACACCGGGACCACCTTCCCGGACGGGCAGACACTGCCCTGCGTGGAGTGCGGCAAGCTCACCACCCGCGAGGCCTGGAAGGGCCTGGACGAGAGCCGGGCGAAGGACGCCTCCTTCGTCATCGACCAGCTGACCGACCTCCCCCACCCGGCCTGGCGCTACGCCCGCATGATCGACCGCGACCGGATCGGCATGGCCGGGCACTCCGCCGGCGGCGCGGCCAGCGTCCCGGCGCTGGTGACGGACGACCGGATCCGGGCGGGGGTGGACCTGGACGGCAGCATGGACTACGAGGTGCCCGAGTCCGGGATCGGCGGCAAGCCGTACCTGATGATCGGCCACCCGCTGCCCGGCGCCGAGGACCCCAGCTGGACCGACAGCTGGCCCCGGCTCGACGGCTGGAAGCGGTGGCTGACCGTCGACGGCACCGACCACGGCAGCTTCACCGACTACCCGCTCTTCCTCAAGGCGCTCGGCGCGCCCCAACCCCCGGAGACCACCATCACGGGGCAGCGTGCCGTCGAGCTCACCCGCCGGTACGTCGGGGCGTTCTTCGACCTCCACTTGAAGGGCATCGACCAGCCGCTGCTCGACGGGCCGACCGCCGCCGACCCGGAGGTCCACTTCCACTCCTGACCAGCTGCACCCGCGGGGCCGTCGGCGCACTGCCGGCGGCCCCGTCGGCCTTGAGCACGCCGCCCGGCGGCGCTCAGCTACGCGGCGGAGGCAGCGGCCGAGGCGATCGGTTCGAGCAGCGGGTGCGGGCGGACCAGGGCGCGGGAGACCGGGTCCTCGCGGTGGCCGCCGGCGTGGGCCGGGTTGGGGCGCATGGTGACCTCGGCCGGGGGGACGGGCCCGCCGCCGCAGCTGGGGCAGGCTCCGATGAGGTCGAGGTCGGTGCCGCAGGCGCGGTGCGCGAACAGGTGGTGCGGGCCGCCCGGGGTCGCGTGCCGACCGCCCCAGCGGCTCAACTGGTAGAGCGGGCCCCAGAGTTCGAGGCCGGTGTCGGTGAGCAGGTAGCCGTGGCGGAGTGGCGCCTGCTGGTACGGCTCCTTGCGCAGCACCCCCGCCGCGACCAGGGCGTTGAGGCGCGCGGTCAGGACGGCTCGCGGGATGCCCAGGTGGACGAGGAAGTCGTTGAAGCGCTGTACGCCGTAGAACGCGTCGCGGACGATCAGCAGGCTCCAGCGTTCGCCGACCACCTCCAGGGCGCGGGCCAGTGCGCAGTCCTGCAGTTCGTAGTCCGTTCCCAGCGCCATGCGGGCCAGCGTAGTCCACGGGCGACATGGGTTCAATGAACAGACTTTCGGTGGTAGCGTCCCACTCGAGACGAAGGTTCATTCACCAGACCCATCGGCCCGCCCTCCGGAGGGAACACCCATGTCCCCCGCACCACCTGCCGCGTCCGCACTGCCCGGCCTGCTCGTCCGGGCCCGCCGGTCCGTACGGCCGCTCCGGCCCGAGCAGCCCGTTCGACCCGCCCGGCCTGTTCGGCCTGGTGCCACCCTGGCCGTCACGGCGGCCGCCACCGCCCTGGGCACCGTCGCGTACACCGCCCCCACCGCCTCGCTCGCCGCCACCGCCCAGGCCGCTCACCTCGGCGCCACCGGCCGAACCTGGATCCTCACCGGCACCCTCGTCGGCATCTCGGCCCTCCTACTCACGGCCGGCAGCGCCGCCGACGACCACGGCCGCAAACGGGTCTTCACCTCCGGCGTGCTGCTGTTCGCCGCCGCCGAGGCCCTGGCCGCACTCGCCCCCGACGGCAGCGTCTACCTGGCTGCCCGGATCCTGCTCGGCGCCGCCTCCGCCGCCGTCCTCGCGCCCGCACTCGGCCTGATCAGCCACGCCCACCCGGCCGGGCCGCAACGGATCCGGGCGCTCGGCGTCTGGGGCGCGGCCGTCGGCCTCGGCATCGCGGTCGGACCGGTCTACGGCGCGCTCGTCCAGCAGTGGGCGGGCTGGCGGGCGGTCGGCGGCGGACTGGCCGTCGTCTCGGCCGCCGTCGCCGTCTGCGCCGCCGTCCTCCTCACCGAGTCCCGGGCCGAACGGCCCCGCGCCCTGGACCCGTACGGCGTGCTCACCCTCGCCGCCGGAACCACCCTGCTCATCGCCGGACTCGCCGAGGGCCGTGACGGCTGGGGGCGAGCCTCGGTGGTGACGCTGCTGGTCGGCGGGGTGCTGCTGCTCGCCGCCTTCGCGGTGGTCGAGACGAAGGTCCGCGAGCCGATGCTCGACCCGGCCCTGTTCCGCAGCCCCGGCTTCCTCGCCGCGACCGGCGGCGCCCTGTTCACCGGGCTCTCACTGGTCGGCTTCATGAGCTACCTGCCCACCCTGCTCCATGGCGTGCTCGGCCTCTCGGGCCTGGCAGCGGGCGGCGTCCTCGCACTGTGGTCCGGACTGTCCGTGGTCGCCGCCCTCCAGGCCCGCCGACTGGCCGCCCACCTGTCGGCCACCACCCAGGTCGCCCTCGGCCTGCTCGTCTGCGGCGTCGGCGAGGCCGGACTGTACGGCCTCGGCCCCGACTCCTCGTGGCTGCGGCTGGCCCCCGGCCTGGCCGTGGCCGGCCTCGGCAGCGGCGTCCTCAACGCGGCCCTCGCCCGGCTGGCGGTGAGCAGCGTCCCCGCCCACCGCGCGGCCATGGGCTCGGGCGCCAACAACACCTCCCGCTACCTCGGTTCCGCCCTCGGCGTCGCCGCGACGGTCGCCCTCGCCTCCTCCGCCCACCCCCGCACCCCCGGCCCCGAGGCCGCCGCCCACGCCCTCGCCACCGGCACCGACCGCGCGGTCCTGCTCGCCGCCACCCTCTGCCTCCTCGGCGCAGCCCTCGCCCTCACCGCCCGCCACGCCGAACGCCGCACCCACCCCACGCCCCGCTGACCGGGCACGCGCCCAAGAAACCGCCCCACCCGACTTCTTACGCAGGCCAACCGGCCACCTGGAGTAGAAAAGGCCGCTTGGCCCCCACCCCAACCACCACAAGAAGTCGAACCCGTCGACTTCCCACACACAGCCACCGAATACGCACCGGCCCCCCGATACGGCCACACGGAACGTCAACCCGGCCGACTTCCCACGCACGCCCACACCCGAACACGAACCCACCAGCCACCCGCGCGAACGGCAGCCTCGCCCCAACCCGAGCCAACAACGCAGACAGTCGGACCCGCCCACTCCCCCACGCACAGCGCCAGGCAACCCATGCTCGCGTCTACTGCCGCTCGGCACGGGCGCAGGGCACACAGAACGTCGACCCAGCCGACTTCCATGCACGCCGACACCCCAACACGAACCAACCGACCTCCCTGGGCCACAAGGACCACCCGGTCCCGCCCCGAGGCCGACACAGGAAGTCGAACCCGCCGACTTCTTACGCAGGCCAACCGGCCACCTGGCGCTGGAAAGGCCACTTGGCCCCGCCGCAACCAACACAAGAAGTCGAACCCGTCGACTTCCCACTCACAGCCACCGAATACACGCCGGGCAACCCGTGCGCGCGGCTACTGCCCGCTCGGCAGGGACGCAGACCGCACAGGACGTCGGTCCGGCCGACGGTCCTTGCCGCGAAGTCGAGCCGACGATGCAGGAAGTCGGGGCCGCCGACTTTCTGTGCAGGGCCCGGCCCGCGAGTGGGGGGCCGCGTCGGTGGGGTTGGTGAATCGTCGGGCATGGAGGGTCTACGGGTGGTTGGGGCGTGCGTGGGCGACGGGGCGTCGCGTAGCTGACCCGGGCGGGGCCGGGGGGGATGTCCGGTGCCGGAGCGGGTTCAACCCACTCGCGCGCCCGGCCCGGCCGGGTGCGGGGCCACGAGGGGCGGGGCGCGGGGGCTGCGTGCGAGGATGGCAGGGCTGGTGGGAACGAGCTCCGGGCGGTTCTCTGGCCATGGTGGACGATGACGCGCAACGCCGGGGGGAGCCGCAGCAGGGCGCCCTGCTGATGGTGCCGATCGCCACGGCGCTGATCGAGGCCGACGGGCGGATCCTGCACTGGAGCGGCGACGCGGAGGCACTGCTCGGTTACCGTGCGGACGAGGCGGTGGGGGCGAAGGCCGCCCGGCTGCTGACCTCGGACGAGCACCGGCCGGAGGTGCTGGAGCTGTTCCGGGAGATCCTGGCGGGCCGCGAGTGGTCCGGGGTGTTCCCGGTGCGGCACCGGGACGGGCACCTGGTGAACCTGGAGTTCCGGACGCATCCGGTCCGGGGGCCCGGCGGTGAGCCGCTGGTGCTGGCGGTGGCGTCGGAGGTGACGACGCTGCGCCGGATCCAGGCGGACCTGGCCGTGCTGGACGGGTTCTTCACCCAGTCCCCGGTCGGCATGGCGGTGTTCGACACCGCCTTGCGCTACGTCCGGCTGAACGAGGCCCTGGCGGTGTCGAACGGCCTGGCCGTGCCCGAGCATCTGGGCCGCCGGCTCACCGAGGTGCTGCCCGGGATCAACGGCGACGAGTCCGAGGCGGTGATGCGGCAGGTGCTGGCGACCGGCCGGCCGGTGGTGGACTTCCGCACCCATGGCCGTACGCCCGGGGATCCGCAGCGGGACCGGGCCTGGTCGGCCTCGTACTTCCGGCTGGCGGACCGGAGCGGGCGGGTGCTCGGGGTGAGCGCGACCGTCATCGACGTCACCGAGCGCTACCGGGCCGATGCCCGGGCGGCGAAGGCGCAGGAGCGGCTGTCGCTGCTGGTCGACGCGACCGCCTCGATCGGCACCACGCTGGACCTGCGGCAGACCGCCCGGGAGCTGGCGGACGCGATGGTGCCCCGGGTCGCCGACATCAGCGGGGTGTTCGCGCTGGAGGCGCTGATCGCCGGGCGCAACGTCGAGCCGCCGGCTCCGGACGAGGCCCAGCTGGTGCGCCGGCTGGCGCTGGCCACCACCGATCCGCTGTACCCGGCCGACGCGCTGCCGGTGGACTCGGTGTACGAGCTGCCCGCGGACTCCCCGTACGCCCGGGCGCTGATCACCGGGCGGACGGTGGTGGTGCCGTCCTGGGAGCTGTCGCCGCTGGCCGACGCGCTCAGCGAGAGCCGTCGCCGGGCGTTCCTGGGCGACCGCCCGCGCTCGGTGCGGATCACCCCGCTGGTGGCCCGGGGCACGACGCTCGGCATGGTGGTCTACTCGCGGCGCGGCGAGCGGGAGTCCTTCGCGGAGGCGGACATCACGCTCGGCGACGAGCTGGCGTCGCGCGCGGCCGTCGCGATCGACAACGCCCGGCTGTACCTGCGCCAGCACCAGACGGTACTGGCCCGGCAGCAGGCGCTGCGCGAGGCGAAGGCCGCGCAGGAGCGGCTGGCGCTGGTGAACACGGCCTCCGCCCGGATCGGCACCACCCTCGATCTCGACCGCACCGCCCACGAGTTGGCCGAGGTGGCGACGCCCCGGCTGGCGGACACGGTGGTGGTGGAGGTGTTGGAGGAGCTGGTGCGGGGCGAACGGGAGCCGCGCGCCCCGGCGGACGGTTCGGCGCTGCTGCGGCGGATGGCGTTCCACTCGGTGAGCGGTTCCACCCTGGCGCCGATCGCCCGGCTGGGCGGGGTGCACCGGTTCCTGCCCGGTTCGCCGTACGCGTGGAGCCTGGCGCACCGCAGGCCGGTGCTGGTGCCGCGGATGGACGAGGAGGGGCTGGCCTGGTTCGCCGACGATCCGGTGCGCACGGCCGCGGTGCGGGAGCAGAACGTGCGCTCGTTCATGGTCGTCCCGCTGATCGCGCGCGGTAATCCGGTCGGTGTGGCGGGCTTCTACCGGACCCTGGTGGAGCGCCCGTACGAGGACGAGGACCTGGCGCTGGCCGGGGAGTTGGCCGTACGCGCGGCGGTGTCGATCGACAACGCGCTGCTGTTCACCCGGGAACGGGACGCGGCCGCCGCCCGGCAGCGGGCGCTGGACGAGGCCTGGGCCGCCCAGCAGCGGCTGGGCCTGCTGAACGAGGCCAGCAACCGGATCGGCACCACGCTCGATCTGCACCGCACCGCAAGGGAGTTGGTGGAGGTGGTGATCCCGCGCTTCGCCGACTTCGTGACGGTGGACCTGCGCGACGCGGTGCTCGGCGGCGAGGAGCCCGGGCCGGTGCCGAGGGACGGGCCGGTGCTGATGCGGGCGGTGGCGGTCGGCGAGTCGGCGCCGGACGGCAGCATGACGGCGGCCGCGGACCAGGTCGGCGCGACCTCGCAGTCGGCCGAGGTGTACGCGCAGAGCCTGCGCTCCCGGCGCTCGATCCTGGTCTCCGAGGTGACGGAGCAGGAACTGCGGCGGATCGTCGCCTCCCCCGACCGGGTGGAGCCGGGGCTGGCCGCCGGGGTGCACTCGTACCTGATGGTGCCGTTGGTGGCGCGCGGACTGGTGCTGGGCGGCGCGGAGTTCGTCCGCACCCACAATCCGGCGCCGTTCGGCCCGGCGGACCGTTCGCTGGCCGAGGAGCTGGCCGCCCGTACCGCGCTGGCGATCGACAACGGCCGGCTCTACCGGCGGGAGCGGGACACCGCACTGACCCTCCAGCGCAGCCTGCTGCCGCAGGAGATCCACCGCACCCTCGGCCTGGAACTGGCCTACCGCTACCTGCCGAGCAGTGTGGTCAGCGAGGTCGGCGGCGACTGGTTCGACGTGGTGCCGCTGTCCTCCGGCCGGGTCGCCCTGATCGTCGGCGACGTGATGGGCCACGGCATCAGGGCCGCCGCCACCATGGGCCAACTACGGACGGTGGCAAGGACGTTGATCACCCTGGAGCTCAACCCGGTGCGGGTCCTGCACCGGCTGGACGAGGCCACCGCGGCGCTCGGCGAAGGACAGTTCGCGACCTGCGTCTGCGTGATCTACGACCCGGCGGACCGCAGTTGCACCGCCGCCTGCGCCGGTCACCTGCCGCCCGTCGTCGCCGACACCGAGGGCAACGCCCACCTGCTCGAACTGCCGCCGGGTGCACCGCTGGGCGTGGGTGGAGTCCCGTTCGAGAGCGTCGAGTTCACCCTCCCCGAGCAGGCCATCCTGACCCTCTACACCGACGGACTGGTCGAGCGCCGGGGTCACGACCTGGACGAGGGGCTCGAGTTGCTCTGCCGCACGGTCGCCGACCGGCGCCGCTCGCTGGAGCAGACCTGCGACGTCGTCCTGACCCGGCTCACCGGCAGCACCCCGGAGGACGACATCGCCGTCATCATGGCGCAGGTCCGCCCGGCCGGCGCCGACCGGATCGCCGCCCTGCCGCTGACCGGCGACCACGCGATGGTCGCCCACTCCCGGCGCTTCACCCGCGAGACGCTCACCGCGTGGGGCCTGGCCTCCCTCGCCGACTGGGCCGAGCTGCTCACCAGCGAGCTGATCACCAACGCCCTGGTGCACGCCGGATCGCCCGTCCAGCTCCGGATGTTCTGCGACCGGGTGCTCACCGTCGAGGTCGCCGACCGGGAGAGCGAGACACCCCGGATCCGGCGCGCCCACAACGAGGACGAGGGCGGCCGCGGCATCCACCTGGTCAACGAGCTGGCGTACCGCTGGGGCAGTCGCCGGACCGGGGACGGCAAGGTGGTCTGGTTCGAGCTGGAACTGCCGCCGGACTTCCCCCCGCCTGCGTGAACAACCGCGGGTTGTCGGCCCGGGCCGGGGGTTGTTGGCCGCCGGGGTGGCCGCGGGGCTTTGCTGGTGCCACGGCCGGGGAGCCCCGACCGGACGGACCACGACGAGCCCCAGGAGCCCAGCATGCCGCAGAACGATGCCCGCACCGTCGTCACCGAGTACGTCACCCGGCTCGCCGCAGGCGAACTCGACGCCGCCGTGGCCCTGTTCGCCGAGGACGCCACCTGGACCTACCCGGGCAACCTGGCGCTCTCCCGCACCTGGCGAGGCAAGCAGGAGATCTTCGGCGACTTCCTCGGCCAGGTCGGCACCCTCTTCGCCTCCGACGGCCTGCCGAGCCTCACCCTCACCGGCGTCCTCGCCGACGGCCCCCAGGCGGTGGCCGAGTGGACCGCCGTCGGGACGGCCGCCAACGGCGCCCGGTACGAGAACCACTGCCTGGGCGTGTTCACCGTCGAGAACGGGCTGATCACCGCCGTCCGCGAGTACCTGGACACCGACCACGTGGCGCGGACCCTGCTGGCCTGAACCGCTGCCGGCCTGAACCCCGGCCGGCCTGAACCCCGGCCGACCGACCGGCAGTCGGCCGCGGCACCGGCTCAGCCCGGCAGCAGCACGGCCTCAGTTCGGCAGCAGCAGGTTGACGTCCCCGAACTCGTGCCACAGGTACCGCTGTTGCACGGCCTCGCGGTAGCAGGCCGCCAGCAGCGGGCGGCCCGCGACAGCCGCCAGCATCAGCAGGTGCGAGGCGAGCGGTTCGTGCCAGCCGGTGAGCAGGCCGTCGACCGCGCGCACCCCGCGCTCCGGGGTGATCACCAACTCCGTCCAGCCGTCCGCCTCCTGGAGCGTGCCGTCCGGCGCGACCGCCGACTCCAGCGCGCGGACCACGGTGGTGCCGACGGCGATCACCCGGCCGCCCTCGGCCCGGACGTGGCCGACCAGCCGGGCGGTGGCCGCCGGAACGTGGAAGCGCTCCGCGTACGGAGCCTCGTGCGCCTCCGGCGAGGCCACCCCGGTGTGCAGGGTGACCGGCGCCACCAGCACGCCCCGACCGGCCAGCCGCGCCACCGTCTCCGGCGTGAACGGACGGGCGGCGCTGGGCATTTCGCTGCTGCCGGGGACGGTCGCGAAGACCGTCCGGTAGGCCTCGATCGGCCAGTCACGGTCCACGTAGCCGTACCGGATCGCCCGGCCGTGCTGGTCCAGGTACGGCAACAGGGGGGCGGGCAGGGACAGTTCGGCGTACCAGAGGCGGGCGGTGAAGGGCTGCACCAGTACCGCCGCGCCGCCCGCCGGCAGGGCGACCCGCAGGCCGGGGCGGGCCGGGGACTCCTCCGGCGGGTAGTAGGCCGCGGCCGCGCCCGGCACCGACCGGCGCAACTCGACCAGGTGGGAGCCCTGTCGGTCGGGCTGGGCGGAGGACAGGTGCAGCGCCACCGGGCTGCCGTCGGGCAGTCGGCCCGGCAGGGCGGCCGGGACGGTGGCCGAGTTGTTCACCACCAGGAGGTCGCCCGGGCGCAGCACCTCGGGCAGCTCGGTGAAGAGGCGGTGCTCGACGCCGCCGGTGTCGCCCCGGCCGACCAGCATCCGCACACCGTCCCGGGCCGTGCCGCGGGCCTCCGCCGGTGCGCGGGCGGAGAGTTCGGGCGGGACGGTCACGTCGAGGCCCAGCGCGGCCAGGCCGGTCATCGCCCGCCCCGACCGAGGGCAGGGGCGGGGGCAGGTCCGGGGGCGGGAAGGGCCGCCAGGTCCTCGGCGCGGTAGCGGCCGGACGGCGTGCGGTGGTGCAGCAGGTCGAGCAGCAGCGGGGCGACCTGTTCGGGCAGCGGCTCGCCGGAGATGTCCTCCCCGGGGCTCGCCTCCTGCAGCATCTCGGTGCGCATGCTGCCCGGGTCGACCGCCCAGACCCGCAACTCCGGCTCCTCCCGGGCGAGTACGGCGGTGGCCTGGTCGAGCGCGGCCTTGCTGGCGCCGTAGCCGCCCCAGCCGAGGTAGGGCTCCACGGCGGCGTCCGAGCTGATGTTCAGCAGGGCCCCGGCGTGGTCGCGCAGTTGCGGCAGGACGAGCTGGGTGAGGGCGATCGGGGCGAGCGCGTTGACCTCGAAGAGCTCCAGCAGGTCCGGCAGCGGGAAGTCGGCCAGTCGGGGCAGCGGTTCGCCGCCGGGCGCGGCGGCGCCGTTGAGTGAACCGGCGTTGTTGATCAGAAGGCTCGCGCCGCCGAGGCGGTCGGCGGCCGTGGCGAGGTGGGCCCGGTGGTCGTCGTCGACGATCGAACCCGGCAGGGCGACGACCTCGGTCAGGGCGGACAGTTCGGCCGCGGCCCCGGCGAGTGCGGTCGCGCCCCGGGCGGTGATCACCAGCCGCCAGCCCTCGGCGGCGAGGGCACGGGCGAGGGCCAGTCCGAGGCCGCGGGAGGCACCGGTGACCAGGGCGACGGGAGCGGAATCGGTGTGCTGCGCTGCGTTCATGGCCCAACCATCGCGCCACCGGGCGGGCCGCGGATCGGCCCCCGGGACCGGGACCCGGCCCTCCGTTCGTCCTAGACCGCCAGCCGGACCTAGGACCGGGACCCTGGTCGCCCGCACCCCCGTCAGCCGGTCGGCCCGGACGGCCCGCACCCCCGGCGGGAGGTCAGCCCCCGGCTGCCCAGCCGGACGGGTCGTCCCACGCGGCGAGCGTGCGGCGGCTCTCGAAGCGCCGCTCCCGGCCCGTCAGCGGATCGGTGAACTCGACCGTCGAGGCCAGCAGTTGCAGCGGTCGGCGGAAGTCGTCCGGGGCCGGTTCGGGCAGCACCACCGGGTAGACCGGGTCACCGAGGATCGGCACGCCGAGGCCGCTCATGTGCAGCCGCAGCTGGTGGGTGCGCCCGCTGAGCGGCCGCAGCCGGTAGTGGCCGAGGCCGTCGCGCCGCTCCAGCAGCTCGATCCGGCTCTCGCTGTTCGGCGGCGCGTCGAGCTCCCGGGCGGCGATCACCCCGCGCTCCTTGACGATGTGGCTGCGCACCGTGCGCGGCAGTGCCAGGTCCGGGTCGTACGGGGCGACCGCCCGGTACTCCTTGCGCACCTGCCGGTCGCGGAAGAGCGTCTGGTAGGCGCCGCGGTCCTCGGGGCGGACCACGAACATGGCCAGGCCCGCGGTGAGCCGGTCGATCCGGTGGGCGGGGCTGAGCGCGGGCAGGTCGAGGGCGTGCCGCAAGCGGGAGAGCGCCGTCTCGATGACGTGCCGGCCGCGCGGGGTGGTGGCCAGGAAGTGCGGCTTGTCGACCACCACCAGGTGCTCGTCGCGGTGCAGCACCACCAGTTCGAAGGGGACGGGCACCTCCGCCGGGAGGTCCCGGTAGAACCACAGGTGCGCGCCCGGGCAAAACGGTTCCTCGGGGGCGACCGGGCCCTGCTCGCCGACGATCTCGCCCGCGCGCAGCGCAACGTCGATCCGCGCCGCCGCCACTGCGGGCAGCCGCTCGACCAGGTACTCCCGGACGGTCGGCCAGTCGCCTTCCAGGGGCAGCCGCAGGTGCACCGGGTCCACGCCGAGGCGCTGCGGGAGGGGGGAGGCCGGGCGGCGGTTCTTGCGTCTCATCTCCCGGCCCAGCCTAGTGCGCGCCCCGGCCGCCCCCGGGGCGAGGTGCCGGGAGGGTCCGAGCACCGGCACGCCGCCGGTGCGCCCCCGCGCCGAGGTGCTGACCCGGGGCGGGGCGGGGAAAGTGGTTCGAAGGCCTTCGGGCCCTGGAGCTTCCCGACCACTGGAGGAGAACGCGTGAGCGCCGACGGCCCGGACGGGCTTCCGCCGCTGCACCTGCCACGGCGGACCCGGCTGCTGCTGTACGGCGCCCTCGTCCTGCTGGTCGCCGCCGTGGTGGCCGCCCTGGCGATCGGCCCCGGAGCGACCCTGTCCCCGTTGCTCGCGGTGGCCCCGGTGCTCGCCGGGGCCACCACCCGCAAGGCCCGGGTGCCGCTGCTGGTCGGGGCGGCGGCGCTGCTGGCGGTCGGCGCGCTGGAGTCCGACAACACCCAGCTGCCGCTGTCGGTGCGGATCAGCGTGCCGGTCACGGTGCTGGCGGCGACCCTGGCCAGTGCCGCCAGTGTGGTGCTGGTGGCGGCCCGGGAGCGGCAGCTGTACCAGGTCCGGACGGTGGCCGAGGCGGCCCAGCGGGCCCTGCTGCGGCCGCCCGCCGAACGGATCGGGCCGCTGCGGCTGGCCGTGCGGTACGTCGCGGCGACTGCGGAGGCCCGGATCGGCGGGGACCTGTACGCCGTGGTGGAGACCCGCTTCGGGGTGCGGATCCTGCTGGGCGACGTGCAGGGCCACGGGCTCCCGGCGGTGGAGACGGCCGCGGACGTGCTGGGGGTGTTCCGGGAGGCGGCCCGCACCGAGCCCGACCCCGGGCGGCTCGCCGAGCGGCTGGACGCGGCGCTCACCGCGCGGCCGGGCGACGGCCGGTTCGCCACCGCGCTGCTGCTGGACGTACCGGCCGGCCGGGAGCCGGTGCGGGTGGTGAACTGCGGCCACCCGCCGCCGCTGCTGCGCCGGGCGGGCCGGGTCGAGGAACTGGCGCCGGCCGTCCCCGCGCCGCCCCTGGGCCTGCGCGAGCTGACCGGGGAGGACTACTCGACCAGCCGCTTCGATCCGGGCCCGGGCGACCTGTTGCTGCTGCACACCGACGGGGTGTCCGAGGCCCGGGACGCCGAGGGCCGGTTCTACCCGCTGGCGGAGCGGCTGCCCGGGCTGCACGGCAGCAGCCCCGCCGACCTGCTGGACGCCGTGCTGGCGGACGTCCGGGGCTGGGTCGGGGACGCCGGGCTGGCGGACGACGCGGCCCTGCTGGCCCTGCGCTGGGACCACTGAGGCGGGGGCGCCGGGAGTGCGGGAGGCGGCCGCGGACGCGATTGTCAGTGGCGTGTGCAACGCTTCACGCACGGTCGCCGGAGTCGACCGTAGGGGTCGGAGTGCGTGCCGGGCGGCGCGTGTCGACGGTGCCTGAGAACGGACGAGGGGAGCGTGTCATGGCCGAGGCGAGCGGGTCGTTCGAGGTGACGGCGTTCGAGCCGGTGGAGACGGAGCAGCGCGAGGGCGCGGCGTTCGGCCGGGTGCGGATCGCCAAGACCTTCACCGGTGGGCTGAGCGGTCGCGGCGAGGTGCGGATGCTGTCCGTCGGCGACGCTTCGGGCGGGCCGGCCTCGTACGTGGCGGTGGAGCACGTGACGGGCGAACTGGACGGGCGCAAGGGCTCGTTCGTGCTGCAGCACGCGGCCTGGGACACCACGGGTGTGACGATACGCGTGGTGCCGGGCACGGGGGCGGGTGAGCTGGCCGGGATCACCGGCGAGTTCCGGCTGTCCGTCGACGCGTCCGGCGCCCACACCTACGTGCTGGCGTACGAGCTGGGCTGACGGCCGGCGGGCTGGTGCGAGCCGAGCCGGTCCGGAACGGGCCGGTGCGGTGCGGGGCGGGCCGGTGCGGTGCGGGGCGGGCCGGTGGCGGGCCGGGCCGGGCCCGGCCGCGACACGACCCGCACCGTGTCCGCTGCTCAGAGGATGGGCTGGGTCGCCTCCAGGCGCTGGATCGCGGTCCGGACGGCCGTCGCGAAGCTCCAGAACAGGGGCAGCGTGTTGGCGGCGCGCTCGGCCCGGGTGTTCTTCCCGGGGGCGAACATCGCGGCCCGCAGCTCGGTGGTCAGCTCCAGCTGGGCACCTGCGCCGAGCATGCTGCGGTTGCAGATGTTCTCCGGAGAGACGCCGGCGATCTCCTCGTCCGCCGTGGCGGTGACGGCGCGGATGCCCGCTGCGCCGAACTCCTCCATCAGGTACTGGCGGAGGGTGGAGTTCAGTCCGCCGACCAGCACCGCCCGGGCGCCCGCCTCCAGACCGGCCTGGCCGGTGGTGCAGCCGTGCAGCGAGAGCACGTTGAGGCTGCCGGAGCACATCGCCCGGACCACGGTGTCGTCGCAGTGGGTCGAGGTGACGTGTAGCGCGCTGTTGTTGGAGGGGCGCAGGCCCTCGAACATCCAGAAGTCGTGCACCGGCCCGGCGGCCGGGGTCGGGGCGAGGTCGGCGGGGTGGTATCCGGCGACGGCCAGGCACAGCTCGGAGGTGCCGGCCTCGATGCCGCCGCCGTGCGGGGCGATGACGGTGGTCCGGATGAACGCCGGACGGCCCTGCGGGCTCTGGTCGTCGATCAGGTGCCGGCGGTAGCGGCGGCCGTAGTCGACGCCCTCGACGAGGCTCGGGTCGGAGTACAGCGCGGTGTTGGAGGCGTACTGGTCGGCGGCGCTCGCGGGGGTGCTGCCCACGACGGCGCCGAGGGTGCTGAGGGCCGGGGCCGCGGCGAGCGCGGCGATCAGGGTACGACGGTTGATCACGTTCGGGATCATGACAGGAGGTGGGGCATAGGTAAAGTCAGCACAAAGCAACGACCAAGTCTGCACCCCGCTTCGGTGGGGGCGGCCTGAACGTGTGACACCGGCTCCGCGGACGCGCGCCGCGACCGCCGGGCCTGTCACCACGCTGCCACGATGATGCGATCAGTGCACGATCCGCATCGGAGGGTGGCACATGCCCAGCACAGCGACAGGCCCTGCCGCAACAGCCCCTGCAGCAACGGCCGCCACGCTTGCGGCCCGCACGCCGGCGTCGGTCGAGGAGGTGGTCGGACGGCTGCGGGAGATCGCGGCGGCCCTGCCCCTGGCGGACGGGGTGGCGGTGTTCAACCGCCTCTACCTCACCGTCACGGAGGCGGTCCGCGACCGGCTGGCGGACGGGTACTTCACCGATCCGCCGGCGTTGGCCGAGCTGGACGCACTGTTCGCCGGGCGGTACCTGCTGGCCGTGGCCGCCGACGCGGCCGGTCAGGACCCGCCCGCCTGCTGGCGGCCGCTGTTCGCGCTGCGCGCCCACCCGGGCGTGCACCCGCTGCAGTTCGCGCTGGCTGGAATGAACGCCCACATCCAGCACGACCTGCCGCTCGCGGTGGTGGAGCTGTGCCACCGCCGGGGCTGCGCACCGGCCGGGGTCGAGCAGGACTACCACCGGATCAACGGGGTGCTGGCCGAGGTGGAGTCGGTGGTCCGGGAGCAGCTGCTGCCCGGGTGCGCCGAGCCGCTCACCCACCTGCTCGGCGCCTGGTCGGTCGAGGCCGCCCGGGAGGGGGCCTGGTCCGCCGTCCAGGCGCTCTGGGAGCTGCGCGGGCTCCCGGCCGCCGCCCGGGCCTTCGCCACGATGCTGGACGGCTCCGTCGGGCTGCTCGGCCACGCGTTGCTGCTCCCACTGGTGCCGTACGACGACCCCGACGGCCGCACCGAGCACGACGACCGTACCGACCCCGACGGCCGTACCGAACACGACGACCGGCACGGCGAGGGCGGGCCGGGCCCCGGAACGGCCGCGGGCGGGCTCGACCGGCTCGGCTAGCCCACCGGCCCGATCAGGCCCAGCTGGAGTGCAGCGGCTTGCCCTCGGCGTAGCCGGCCGCGCTCTGGACGCCCACGATCGCCTTCTCGTGGAACTCCTCCAGGGTGTTGGCGCCCGCGTAGGTGCAGGAGCTGCGCACGCCGGCCACGATCGAGTCGATCAGGTCCTCGACGCCCGGGCGGGCCGGGTCGAGGAACATCCGGGAGTGCGAGATGCCCTCCTCGAACAGCGCCTTGCGGGCCCGGTCGTAGGAGGAGTCCTGGGCGGTGCGGTTGCTGACGGCACGGGCCGAGGCCATGCCGAAGCTCTCCTTGTACTGACGGCCGTCGGCGGCGGTCTGGAGGTCGCCCGGGGACTCGTAGGTCCCGGCGAACCAGGAGCCGATCATCACGTTGGAGGCGCCGGCGGCCAGCGCCATGGCGACGTCGCGCGGGTGGCGCACGCCGCCGTCGGCCCAGACGTGCTTGCCGAGCCGGCGGGCCTCGGCGGCGCACTCCAGGACGGCGGAGAACTGCGGCCGGCCGACGCCGGTCATCATCCGGGTGGTGCACATCGCGCCGGGGCCGACACCGACCTTGAGGATGTCCGCGCCCGCCTCGACCAGGTCGCGGACACCGGCGGCGGAGACCACGTTGCCGGCCACGATCGGGATCTGCGGGTCCAGGCCGCGCACGGCGCGCAGCGCGCTGATCATGCTCTCCTGGTGGCCGTGCGCGGTGTCGACGACGAGCACGTCGGCGCCGGCGTCGATGAGCGCCTTGGCCTTGCCCGCGACGTCGCCGTTGATGCCGACGGTGGCGGCGATCCGCAGCTTGCCGTTCGCGTCCACGGCCGGGGTGTACAGGGTGGCGCGCAGCGCGTTCCTGCGGGTCAGCAGGCCGACCAGCTTGCCCTCGCCGTCGACGACGGGGGCGAGCTTGCGGTGCGCCTCGGTGAGCTTGTCGAAAGCGGTGCGCGGGTCGAGGCCCTCGTCGAGCAGCAGCAGGTCGCGGGACATCACGTCGGCGAGGCTCGTGAAGCGGTCGACGCCCTGGCAGTCGGACTCGGTGACCACGCCGACGGGCTTGTCGTCCTCGACCACCACGAGGGCGCCGTGGGCGCGCTTGGGCAGCAGCGAGAGGGCCTCGGCGACGGTGGCGCCGGGGGCGAGGGTGATCGCGGTGTCGACCACCAGGTGGCGCTGCTTGACCCAGGAGATGACCTCGGCGATGACCTCGGTGGGGATGTCCTGGGGGATGGCGACCAGGCCGCCGCGGCGGGCGACGGTCTCGGCCATCCGGCGGCCGGCGATGGCGGTCATGTTGGCGACGACCAGCGGGATGGTGGTACCGGTGCCGTCGTTCGAGGAGAGGTCGACGGCCTGCCGGGAGCCCACGGAGGAACGGCTGGGGACCATGAAGACGTCGTCGTACGTCAGGTCGTACGAGGGCTTGAGGTCGTTCAGGAAGCGCATGAAGGGGGCTCTCCGGCTGGGGGAAGGTACACCTCGGGTGCGGTTGCGGCGATGCCGCCGGGGCGCACTCGGGCGCCCGGCACCCAGCATTCGATTGTCCGTGAGGGTGGGGGCAAATGCCAGTTCGAGCAGCATTGCTGGGTGTGCACACAAAGCATGATCAATGCTCCGCGCGTAGACATGTGCGATCCTCCAAGGCCCGGCTCCCAGCTCCGGCTTTCGCCCCGGCCTGGGCCGCTCCCGTAGCATTCAGGCGGTAACGGCGGGGCGATCGGGAAAGCAGCGGGCGTGAGCATCGAGCAGATGGACATCGAGCAGGGTCAAGGCGAGGAGGAGATCGACTACGGTCCGGGCCTCGACCCCGAGCGGCTGAAGCTCTGCCTGGAGGTGCTCGCCGAACTCGACACGCTGCACGTCGACCACCCGGACGCGATCACCGTGCGCCAGGCCGTCGGCGGCATATTCCGGACGCTCAAGCAGCGCCGCCGCCAGGAGACCCGGGCCCGCAAGACCGCGAACGACCGCGAGGTCACCGCCCGCACCGCCACCGGCGCCCCGACCCGGATCGACGACGAGACGGCCGGCGCCTTCGGCCTGACCACCGTCACCACCACCGAGATCGCCGGCATCCTGGAGCGCCCGCGCTCCTGCTACACCTGCAAGACCCGGTACGTCGAGGTCGACGCCTTCTACCACAACCTGTGCCAGAAGTGCGCCGTGCTGAACCGGTCCCGCCGGGACGCCCGGACCGACCTCACCGGCAAGCGCGCGCTGCTCACCGGCGGCCGGGCCAAGATCGGGATGTACATCGCGCTGATGCTGCTGCGCGACGGCGCCCACACCACCATCACCACCCGCTTCCCCAACGACGCGATCCGCCGCTTCACGGCGATGCCGGACAGCGCCGACTGGATCCACCGACTCAAGATCATCGGCATCGACCTGCGCGACCCCGCCCAGGTGATGGCCCTGGCCGACGAGGTCGCCGCCGACGGCCCGCTGGACATCCTGATCAACAACGCGGCGCAGACCGTGCGCCGCCCGCCGGAGTCCTACCGCGAGCTGGTCAACGCCGAGTCCGCCCCGCTGCCCGCCGGCGAGCTGCCGCAGGCCACCACGATCGGCCGCTTCAACAGCGGCAGCGTCGACCTGCCCGCCCTCCCCCAGCAGGCGGGCGGCGGCGAGCAGCGGCTGGCCGCCGAGGACGTCACCTCGCTCGCACTGGTCACCGGCTCCGCCACCCCGGCCCGGATCGAGGCCGGGACGGCGATCGACGCCGGCGGCCTGGTACCCGACCTCGCGCCCACCAACAGCTGGGTGCAGACCGTGAGCGAGGTGGGCCCGGTCGAGCTGCTGGAGGTCCAGCTCTGCAACTCCACCGCGCCGTTCATCCTGATCAGCCGACTGCGCCCGGCGATGGCCGCCTCGGCGTCCCGCCGCAAGTACGTGGTCAACGTCTCCGCCATGGAGGGCGTGTTCCAGCGCGGCTACAAGGGCGCCGGCCACCCGCACACCAACATGGCCAAGGCCGCGCTGAACATGCTGACCCGCACCAGCGCCCAGGAGATGTTCGAGTCCGACGGCATCCTGATGACCGCCGTCGACACCGGCTGGATCACCGACGAGCGGCCGCACCCGGACAAGATGCGCCTCGCCGACGAGGGCTTCCACGCCCCGCTCGACCTGGTCGACGGCGCGGCCCGGGTGTACGACCCGATCGTGCGCGGCGAGGCCGGCGAGGACCTGTACGGCTGCTTCCTCAAGGACTACGAGCGCGGCAACTGGTGACCACCCGAAGGAGCTGACGGCGAAGTGACGACCGCACCGGTGCTGGGCGCCGGGATCATCGTGCCCACCGGGGACGGCCGGGTGCTGGTCGGCCGCCGCACCACGGCCGGCGAACCGCCGACCTGGAGCCTGCCCGGCGGCAAGGTCGACCCGGGTGAGTCCTTCGAGCGGACCGCGGCCCGCGAACTGGCCGAGGAGACCGGGATCGTGCTGCCGGCCGAGCGGATGCGGGTGCTCGCCGTGCACCTGGACCACGAGCTCGGCCGGCCCCGGCTGACGGCCGCCGTGCTGGCGCCGCCGAGTCTGGCCGAGGCCGTGGTCACCGAGCCGCACGCGTGCGCCGGCTGGGAGCGCTTCCCGGTGGACGCGCTCCCGGAGCCGATGTTCTACCCGTCCGCGCTGGTGCTCGGCAGCTGGCTGTCGCAGTATGCCCCGGCGGTACGGCCCGCGACGCACGGCTACCCCGTCGCCCGCGGAGCGCGGGCGACGGGGCAAGCGACGGGGGCAACCGGCGGAGTCAAGCGACGAGGCACCCGGCCGGGCAAGCGAGAAGGCAAGCGACGGGCCACCCGACGAGGCACCGGGCGCGGGCGGTCAACTCGACTACCGCGCTCAGCCGTTGCGGGCCGCCTCCGGCCCGGTGATCCGCCGCAGCAGCGGCAGGGTCGAGGCGATGATGCCCAGCGAGGCGACCAGGCCGAAGCCGGTCAGTCCGTAGTACGTCAGGCCCGGCGAGGCCAGGGCGTAGTCCATCTGGGACTTGAGGAACATCGCCGCCGCGGCGAAGCCCGTCCCGATCGCGAGCGCCGAGACCACCAGCAGCGGCAGCGCGCTCTCCAGTCCGACCACCCGGCGCAGCAGCCGCAGCGGCGCACCGGTCAGCCGGAGCATCGCGAACGGCCTTCTGCGGTCGGACAGTCCGGCGACGACGCTCACCGCGAGGCTGCACCCGGCGACCGGCAGGGTGGTCAGCAGCACCACGTTGGCCAGCTGCCGCCAGCCCTGGAGCTTCCGCTGCCCCTCGGAGGAGTAGTCGTCGGCCATCCTGGTCACGTACGCCGGGAACGCCTCGGTGAACAGGGTCCGCAACTGCTCCTTGGCCGCCTGGGGGCCGTCGGTGGTCGCGTAGACGATGAACACCGGGAGGGCGGCGGCCTCCTCGGCGGAGAGCGGCGCCGCCGGCCACTCCTTCTCCGGGTGCGCCTGGAGGTCCAGGACACCGTTCCGGTCGACGGCCGCGACCTCGGCCCCGGGGGCGCAGTGGCCGACGGCGGGGATCTGCGCCAGTTCCGAGCAGCGGACCAGGACGGGCACGGTCCGTTCCCGGCCGTACCGCGACGCACCGATCCCGGCCGGGTTGTCGTGCAGCAGCGCCATCCCCTCGAAGCCGGGGACGGCTCGGGCCCGCGCGATCACCCCGTCGGGCACCGAGGGGAGCACGGCGGACCGCTCCGGGCCGAGCAGCGGGGTGGCCACGACCGCTTTGCGGACCTCGGGGGCGCCGTCGAGCGAGCCCCGGTTCAGGTTGATGGTGGTCATGATGCCCAGGGTCGCGGTGGTCACGAACAGGGCGAGCACCAGGCCGGCGACCGAGCGGAAGCCCGCCCGTGGATCGTCCGACAGACGGCGCATCGCGATCAGCGAGGCCGGCCGACTGGTCCGTCGGGCCACCGCCCGGGCGGTGGCCATGGTGAGCCAGGGACCGGCGATCACCAGACCGAGCATCACCAGGACGAAGCCGGTCAGGTACGCCAAGGACTGCCCGTCGGTGGTCCTCGGGTGGTCGCCGACGAAGTAGCCGAGCTCGGCGAGACCGGCCACCAGCGGCGCCAGCCGCCAGGGGCTCGGCGGCTTCGGGGTGACCCGGCGGGAGACCCCGAGCGGCGAGACGGTGACCCGGCGCAGCGCGAACCGGGCGGCGAGCGCGGCCGCCAGCGGCACGCCCAGCGCCGCACCGACGGCCTGCGGCAGGCTCAGCGAGAGATCGGTGGCGAAGAACCGGTCACCGGTGAACGGCACGTCGGCCGCCAGCGGCCTCAACGCGAAGTACAGGCCGAAGCCGAGGACCGTACCGGCCACCGCCGCGACCGCGGACTCCACCGCCGAGATCACCGACACCTGGCCCGGTGTGGCCCCCACCAGCCGCATCGCGGCGTAGCGCTGCTCGCGGGTGGCGGCGGACAGCCGGGTGGCGGTGCCGATGAAGATCAGCACCGGGAAGATCAGCGCGGCGGCCACCACGGTGAGCACCAGGACGAGCGCGTCCCCGTGCACGCCGGCGCCGTAGCAGTCGTACTCGCAGTCGGTGGGCAGCGTGGTGGCGATGCTGGTGACGGTGGTGGCCCGGGGCAGCGCCCGGACCTCGTCGGCGGTGCGGCCGATGACCACCGCGAGGGTGTCCGGGGAGGGCAGCGCTTCCTCACCGAGGGTGCCGACCTGGCGGCCCGGGAAGCGGTCGCCCAGTTCGACGGCCGGGGTCTCGCGCAGCAGCTTCGCGAGCGCCGGGGAGGCGTAGTACTCGCCTGGCGCGGGAAGCCGGCTCAGGCCGGGCACCACCGGCGGGTGGGGACCGGTCGGGGCGAGTTCGGCCTGGAAGACGCTGTTCCCCTGGTAGTAGTCCATCCGAGCGTGCCACCAGAGCGGGTCCGCCGGGGCTACCGCGGTCGCGCCCTTGGCACCCGTGTTCATCCAGGTCTGCCGGGCGTTGCTGCGGTCGATCGCGTTGATGCTGGAGAGCACCGACAGCAGCAGCCCGACCCCGATCGCCACCGCCGCAGCGATCATCAGCAACCGGGCCACGGCCTCCCGGCCGCCGCTGACGGCCAGGCGGAGCGAGAAGCGGATCACGGGGCCACCGATCCGGTGGAGAGCGTACGGGCCTGGCCGTCGCGGACGATCGCCTCGCGGTCGGCGTAGGCGGCGACCCGCGGTTCGTGGGTGACCAGGATGACGGTGGTGCCCTGCTCGCGGGCCGAGGCGACCATCAGCTCCATCACCTGCTCGCCGGTCAGCGAGTCCAGCGCGCCGGTCGGCTCGTCGGCGAACAGCACCCGTGGCCGGGCCACCAACCCCCTTGCCAGCGCGACGCGTTGGGCCTGGCCGCCGGAGAGCTCGCCGGAGCGGCGCTGCTCCAGGCCGTCCAGGCCGAGCCGGGCGAACCAGGGGCGGGCCTGGGCCAGCGCGGAGCCCCGGCGGACGCCGTTCAGCAGCAGCGGCAGGGCCACGTTCTCCTCGGCCGTCAACTCCGGTACCAGCTGGCCGAACTGGAAGACGAAGCCGAACTTGTCGCGGCGCAGGGCGCTGCGCTGGGCCTCGCTCATCCGGTCCAGGCGCTGCCCGTCGAACAGCACCTCGCCGGCGTCGGGCACCAGGATGCCGGCCAGGCAGTGGAGTAACGTCGACTTGCCCGAGCCGCTGGGGCCCATGACGGCGAGCACCTCGCCGGCCCGGACGGACAGGCTCGCCCCGCGCAGGGCGGGCGTCTCGCCGAAGGCGAGGGCGAGGTCGCGGGCCTCGATGACGGCACTCATGCGCCCGCCTCGCTTCGCTCGGCGGGCGCTTCGCGCAACTCGCACCTCTTGACGATTCGCTCACTCCGTTCACTCATGCGCGCACCTCCGCGGCGAGCGCGTCCAGCCGGGCGGCGGTGAGGTCGATCCAGCGCAGGTCGGCCTCCAGGTGGAACAGGCCGTGGTCGGCGAGGAGGGCGTCCACCAGGGCGCCGGTGCGGCGCAGGTCGGTGAGTTCGCGCATCCGGCGCAGGTGGGCGGCGCGCTGGGTGTCCAGGTACAGCTCGGCGTCACGGCCGAGCAGCAGGGCCAGCACCACCTTGGTGAACAGCACGGACTGCAGGGTGGGTTCGGGGGCGACCGGCTCCTGGAGCCAGGTTTCGAACTCGGTCGCCCCGGTCTCGGTGATGACGTAGCGCTTGCGCTCGGGCCCGTCGCCCGGCTCGGCCTCACCGGCCATCACCTTGCCGTCGCGGGCCAGTCGGCCGAGGGTCGCGTAGACCTGGCCGTACGGGAGGGGCTTGCCCCGGCCGAAGAGGGAGTCGTAGTCGCGCTTGAGGTCGTAGCCGTGGCTCGGCTCCCGCTCCAGCAGCCCGAGGAGGGTCAAAGGAACACTCATGCGGAGGACCATACACCAGGGATATACACCGAGTGTATATCCGCCGAGAACAAGCCGCTGACCTGGTGGAACGTCAACTCCTCGACAGGGGCGGGCAGAAGGCGGCCCCCACGGCCGCCCCCTGCTCCGCCGCGGCACGGCCCGGTACCCCCACGGTCGCCGGACCCGGGCCGCACCCAGGCACGGAGGGCGCGGCCGGAGTCCAGCCTGCCCGGCCCGGCGGCCGCTGCCGAGGGCCGAACGTCCCGGGTGGACCGGGCCCGGCGGGCCTGGTGGTCCGGGGCTTGACCCAGGCTTGGCCAGGGCTTCGCGCGGGCTCGGCCAGGGCTCGGCCAGGGCGAATCGGGTCGAACCGGGTGGACCGGCACCGCGCGCACACCCCGGTCTTGTGCGAGGGGGGCGGTCGGGTGGAGATTGGGTAACGAAACCCCGTACGCGCCCGCGTCCTTGAGGAGACCTCAGCGTGTCCAGCACACCCCGCCCGGCCCGATCGGCGTCGCTCCCGCGGCGAACCGGCCGTCAGCTGCGGCGGGCCTTCGGTGCCCGGCACGAACCGTTGGCCCGCCCGCTCGACCGGTCCCGCGCCCGCGCCTGGCTGCTCACCGTCGTCGGCGGGCTGCTGGCCGCCGCCCTCTCCGTCGGCGGCGCGCTGCTGCTCTTCCGCGCCACCGCCCCGCAGGCCGACACCAACCGGACCCGGCTGCACCGGATCGACGCCGTGGTGACCGCCGGACCCAACCGCGGTTCGGCCCCCACCAGCCGGTTCTCCGGCGGCTACGGCAACCAGGTCGAGGTCGAGGCCGCCTGGACCTACCCCGGGAGCACCCCGCACACCGGCACCGTCGAGGCCTCCGGCTCACCCACCGTCGGCGGCGTCGTCCAGGTCTGGGTCGACCCGGCCGGCAACCCCGCCAACCCCCCGCTCGACCGCGCCGCCCTCGCCGTCTCGGCGGCCTGCACCGGCGCCGGCGCGCTGCTCGCGCTGTCCGCCCTGATCGCCTTCGCGCTGCGGCTGCGCCTGAGCGCGCTCAACCGCCGGGCCGAGGCCGGCTGGACCGCCGAGTGGGCCCGGCTGGAGCCGCTCTGGAGCGGCCGCGCCGGGCACCGCCAGGAGGAGTGAACGGGGCCGGTCCGCTCACGTCACCGTCCGTTCAGGGGGGCCGAGCAAGGTCCGGAGCCGTCAGCGGCGCGCCGTCCAGGCCGGGGCCGGGACGGGCTTGGCGGCGTGGTGGGTGAGGACGGCGACCGCGACCAGAAGGGCGAGCGCCAGGCCCAGGGCGACCGGGACGGCGGCGTGCAGGACCAGTACGGCACCGAGGAGGGCCCCGGCGAACATCCACACCGTCGAGGCGAGCCGCCGCAGTCCGGTGCGGTCCGCGGCGAGGGCGGTGATGGTCATGGTGAGCACGGTGGTGGTGAGGTCGGGGACCTTGAGCGCGCGGACCACCGCGTTCTGGCCGCCCATGGCGAGGGCGAGCAGCCCGATCAGGGTGTAGCGGGCGGGGTCGGAGCCGTGGCCGAGCACGGCCGCGAGGGCGGTGCTCGCGGCGACGAGCATCGCCTGGGCGGCGACGGCGGCGGTCAGCAGGTGCCCCCGGTGGCCGGGCAGGTGCCGGGCCAGGTGGCCGCCGGCCAGGGCGCCGAGCACGAAGGCGGCCAGGGCGGCCAGCGAGGCGGTGGCGGACAGGCCGGGGGCACCGGCCAGGGCGAAGCCGAGGAAGACCACGTTGCCGGTCATGTTGGCGACGAAGACGTGTCCGAGCTCCAGGTAGCTGACCGCGTCCACCACCCCGGTGACCAGCGTCAGCACCAGCAGCATCGGCACCAACGGCCCGTGCTCGGGGTCGGCTTTCAGCATCGGACGGCCTCCGGGGGGTACGCGTGACGGTCCGTCCGTTCTACTACCTCGGCGTGCTCAGGCGAGCGCAGGGCTGCCCGGGTCGTCCGACTCGTCGTCCAGGTGCCAGTGCAGGTCCCGGACGCCGGGCTCCAGCGAGAGCCGGCTGACGACCTGCTCCAGCGCGGGGGCCACCTGCCCGCCGATCGCCACGGTGGCCCGCAGGCTGGTGGCGTCGCCCTCCTCGGTGCGGCGGGCACGCAGGCCGGTCGGGGCGAGGCCCGAGGCGGTCAGGGCCTGGAGCAGCAGGGCGCGGATGTGGGTCTCGGACTTGCGGTCGCACTCCACGTGGACGGTGGCCCGGACGGTGGAGTCCGGGTCGCTGCCGGACTGCGGGGAGCGGTCGAGCAGCCGGCCGGCCGGGCGCAGCACCAGGTGGACGGCGAGCACCGCGAAGGTGCCGAGGGCGGCGAGCTCCAGCTTGCCGGAGGCGGCCAGCACCCCGACCGCGGCCGAACACCACAGCGTGGCAGCGGTGTTGAGGCCGCGTACGCCGGCCCCATCGCGCAGGATCACGCCACCGCCGAGGAAGCCGATGCCGGAGACCACGTAGGAGGCGACCCGGGTGGGGCTGCCGGTGTCGCCGACCGCCTCGCTGTACAGGACGAACAGGGTGGCGCCGGCGGCGACCAGGGCGTTGGTCCGCAGGCCGGCCATCCGGGCCCGCCACTGGCGCTCGATGCCGATCAGCGCGCCGCAGGCGACGCCGGTGGCGAGCCGGACCAGGAACTCGACGGTGGTCAGGGTGTGCACGACGGCACCTCCTCCAAGGGATTCACGGGGAACACGGACAGCAGGGGAAGCAAGGGGACCACAGGGATCGTGGGGATCACGGGAAGCACGGGGATCACGGGGACCCCGGGCCGGGGGAACGGAGCCAGAAGGTACGGACGGGTGGCGAGCCGCTGCCCGCCACCCGTCCGTACGGGCTCCGCTCGGCGGCTCAGTGGTTGAGCGCGGTCTGGACGACCTTGATGATGACCATGACCATCGCGATCAGCAGGTAGGCGCGCAGGGCGCCCATGCCGACCTTGCGGGCGGTGGACATCACCGGCTGGCTCAGCGTCTCCAGCGGGGGCATCCGCCAGTCCTCGCGGCCGGTGCGGTCGACGGGGTCCTCCTTGGTGCCGGTACGGCCGGCGGTGAAGAAGTAGCCCGCGACCAGGACCCCGACCATGCCGCAGCTGCCCATGATCCACAGGATCGCGTCCGAGCTGATGCCCGGCCAGACCACCGAGGCGGTCAGGATCAACGAGAGCATCACCAGGACGCCGACCACCGTGGAGGTGAAGGCGTTGGTCCGGGGCCCGTTGGCCCAGGGGCCGAGCACGGCCCGGTCGTTGCAGAGCAGCAGCAGGAAGACGGTGGCGGAGGGCAGCAGCACCCCGGCCAGCACCTGGACGAACTGGGTGATCAGGCCCTGGGTGTAGCCGTTGGACAGCAGGGTGATCGTCGCGGCGACGGCCACCAGTCCGGCGTAGACGGCGTAGAAACCCTTGGCGCCCTTGACCCCGCGGTGCAGGGAGTGCTTGATGCCGAAGACGTCGCCGATGGCGTAGGCGGTGGAGAGCGAGACGGCGAAGGCGCCGATGATCGAGGCGTCCAGCAGGGCGATCGCGAACAGCACGCCCGCCAGGTGGCCGGCCTTGTCCTCGATGCCCTTGGCGACGGCGGCCGTGTCGGAGAACTGGCCGAAGCCGTCGGTGCCGGCGAAGGCCGCCGCCGTGAGGCCGATCAGTGCGGCGGCGCCGATGATCACGATCGCGATGCCGATCCACAGGTCGACCTTCTCGTACTTCATGAAACGCGGGGTGATCCGCTTGTCGATGACGTACGACTGCTGGAAGAACAGCTGCCAGGGGGCGACGGTGGTGCCGACGATCGAGATGATGACCATCATGACGGCCGCGAGCTGGCCGGCGCCGCCGGGCATCTGCGGCGTCACGAAGTCGTGGGCCATCTGCGAGGTCTTCGGGTGGACCATGAAGTAGATCGGGACCAGCAGCAGCGAGCCGACGCAGAGCGTGATGGCGACCCGCTCGAAGCGCCGGAAGGAGCCGGTGAAGGCCGAGGCGATGATGATCGCCGCCGCCAGGACGACGGAGAGGACCTTGGGCAGGCCCAGGTACCCGGCCGCCATGGTGACGCCGATGAACTCGGTGACCAGGGTGAGGGCGTTGAGCAGGAAGAGGTCGATGACGCTGAACGCGCCCCAGAACCTGCCGAACCGCTCCAGGATCAGCCGGGCGTGGCCGACGCCGGTGACCGCGCCCAGGCGCAGCACCATCTCCTGGTTGACGTACAGCACCGGGACGAGCAGGAGCAGCGTCCACAGCAGCTGGGTGCCGTAGTTCTGGCCGGCCTGGCCGTAGGTGGAGAAGGCGCCGGCGTCGTTGTCGCCGACCATCACGATCAGGCCGGGGCCGACGATCGCCAGCAGGGTCTTGAGCCGGGCGGAGAGTCCGTGGCGGGGGGTGGTGTCGTCGAGCCGGATGGTGCCGAGCGCGCCCTTGATGTCGCCGACGTGGGCGTCGTCCAGCACGGCGGACTTGGCGGGCGCGACGGGCGCTGCGGGGGCGGTGGGGACTGTGGCGGCGGTGGGGACCTTCGGGTCCAGCATCACGTTGGTCATGGCGGGGCCTCCCTCCCCCTACCTTGAGGGGGCGTCAGGGGGCACGCAGCGGCAAGCCTCCCTGCGGGCGCACGGCATCCACGGCCGTACGGCGACGCTGAGCGGCGGCGGCCGTGCGGGCACGATGATGCTGACGATGCGTCAGTCGACCTGCGTCCGGGCACGGTTGAGCGCAGGACGAAGCGTCGGGTGAACGCGCAGGGAAGGTTGTTACCGCGTGCCGGAGGTGTTCGAGAGCATGCGGAGGTAGGGGCTACTGTGGCCCGGACTATCGCAGTCCATGTCTCTCGCCTCCTCCCGGTCGGGGGCGCACCGTCTGTGCGCCGCATCACGACACGGCAAGGAGCACACCGGTCTTCGACGACCGGTACACCCCAACTCGTCAGAGCTTTGGCACTCCACGGCGTGTCCAGCCGGATCGGCCGGAAGCCACTTGGGGTCAACCCTTAACTCGGGAAGACCTGTCCTGAACCTGGGCGTCTCTCGACGTCGTCGGGTCAGTGGCCTGTGTCCGTGAAGACGCCTCACCGAACGAGGTGCCTTTTCAAACCTCCCAAAGCATAGACCCGGCACGGCGACCCCGAGTCACCTTTTCGGCTGATCTTCGACAGCTTTGTAGAACCTTGACCAAACCCGTGGCGACTTGCTCATCCCCCACCGGCATATATAGTTCACCGACATATGCAGCTGAACAGCTCACGAGGGGGAACCATGTCCCACATCGATCCGAGCCGACCCGCGCCCGTCCTGCAGCTGGCCGGGGTCTCCCGGGTGCACGGTCGCGGCGCCGCCGAGGTGCACGCCCTGCGCGAGGTCGACCTGACCGTCCACGCCGGCGAGTTCGTCGCCGTGATGGGGCCCTCCGGCTCAGGCAAGTCGACCCTGCTCACCCTGGCCGGCGGGCTGGACCTGCCCAGCGGCGGCGAGGTGCTGGTCGAGGGCGTGACCCTCGGCGGCCTCAGCCGGGGCAAGCTCGCCGACCTGCGGCGGCGCTCCGTCGGCTACGTCTTCCAGGACTACAACCTGATCCCGGCGCTCACCGCCGCCGAGAACATCGCGCTGCCGCGCGAACTCGACGGCGTCTCCGGACGCACCGCCCGCCGGGAGGCCCTCGCCGCCCTGGAGGAACTGGGCATCGGCGAGCTGGCCGACCGCTTCCCCGACGACATGTCCGGCGGTCAGCAGCAGCGCGTCGCCATCGCCCGCGCCCTGATCGGCGAACGCCGCCTCGTCCTCGCCGACGAACCCACGGGGGCGCTCGACTCCGCCACCGGCGACGCCGTGCTCGCCGTGCTGCGCGCCCGCTGCGACGCCGGGGCGGCCGCCATGATGGTCACCCACGAGGCCTCGCACGCCAGTTGGGCCGACCGGGTGGTCCACCTGCGGGACGGTGCGGTCGCCTCGGAGAGCGTCGGACGCCGCTCCGGCAGCTGCCAGGCCGCCGTCCACCGCTCCCACTCCTTCGACTCCTTCGGCGAGGTGGCCCGATGAGGTTCGGAGCGTGGAAGCTCGCGCTGCGGATCGCCCGGCGCGACGCCCTGCGGGCCAAGGGGCGCAGCGCCCTGATCGTGGCCATGATCGCGCTGCCCGTGCTCGGCGTCACCGGCGCCGACGTGGTCCACCGCAGCGGCCAACTGTCCCCCGCCGAGCGGGTCGAGCGGGTGGTGGGCGGCGCCGACGCGCTGGTCACCGCGGTCAGCCCGGGCCAGACCGTCGAACAGGCCCCGATCGCCGAGGACGGCGCGTTCGCCGTCCAGCCGCGGCCCGGGCAACAGCCCACGCCCGAGCAGCTCAAGGGCGCGAGCACCGACCCGACCGCCCTGGTCGGCTCGCTGCTGCCGCCCGGCAGCGCGCTCACCCCGGTCCGGACCGGCCCGGAGACCGGCGCGAGCTCACCCGAGGGCCTGGTCCGCACCCTCACCGCCGAGGCCGACCTGGGCGACCCGGTCTGGCGCGGCCGGGTCGACCTGGTCAAGGGCCGCGCACCCGGCGCACCGCACGAACTCGCCGTCACCCAGGCCTTCCTGGACCACTCCGGGCTCCGGCTCGGCAGCGACACCACCGTCCAGGGACTGGAGCGGACCACCTTCCGCATCACCGGCCTGGTGGAGTACCCGGACGACCTCAACCGGGTCGAACTCATCGCCCGGCCCGGCGAGTTGCTCGACCAGCTGGCCGCCGCGGCGGAACCCGGACAGCCCGCCCCCGGGCAGGGCCGCACCAACCACAGCTCCTGGCTGGTGCACCTTCCGGGCGGGGCGACCCTGGACTGGGCCACCGTCCAGTCGTTCAACGCCCACGGCTACACCCTCACCGCACGCGCCGTCGCGCTCGACCCACCGCCGCACGGCGCCGTCCCCTACTACCGGGACTCCACCGTCTACCGCGACCCCGCCGGCGGCAACAGCACCAAGGTCGTGGTCGCCACCGTCACCGGCATGGGGCTGCTGGAGGTCGCCCTGCTCGCCGGCCCCGCCTTCGCGGTCGGCGCCCGCCGCTCCCGCCGCCAGCTCGCGCTGCTCGGCGCCGCGGGCGGCCGGCGCACCCACATCGGCGCGGTGGTGCTCGGCGGCGGCCTGGTGCTCGGCCTGGCCGGGGCGGCCCTCGGTGTGGCGGTCGGCACCGGACTGGTCGCCGCGCTGCGGTCGGTGATCGAGGAGGTCGGCGGCGCCCGCTTCGGCCACTTCGCCCTCCCCCCGGTGGACCTGCTGGCCATCGCCGGGATCGGCGTGGTCACCGCCCTGCTCGCGGCCGCACTGCCGGCCTGGCAGGCCGCCCGGCGCAGCGTCACCGCCGGCCTCACCGGACGGGACACCGTCCGGTCACCCAACCGCCTGGTCACCGTGCTCGGCGTGGCGCTGCTCCTCGGCGGCGGCGCGATCGCGATGTACGGCGCGGGCGCCGTCCAGCACGGCTCGCCCGTGGTCAGCACCTACGACGCCCGCACCCTCACCGTGCTGGTCGGCTCGGTCTGCGCCGAACTCGGGCTGCTCGCCTGCACACCCGTCCTGGTCGCCCTGTTCGGCCGGCTCGCGGGGCGGCTGCCGCTCGGCCCCCGGCTGGCGCTGCGCGACTCCGCCCGCAACCGCTCGCGCACCGCACCGGCCGTCGCCGCGGTGATGGCCGCCGTGGCCGGAGCCGTCGCCATCGGGGTGTACAGCACGAGCACGGACGCCGAGAACCGGCGCGACTACCGGCCGGAGGCCCCGTACGGCGCCGTCCAGCTGATCAGCCACCGGGAGGGCCCGGAGTCCGCCCAGCTGCTGGCCGAGGTGGAGAAGCAGCTCTCCGGGCTCGGCCCGCGCGCCGAAGTCGGCCAGGCCCTCTACAAGTTCTGCGACAACTGCTCCAGCACCGTCACCCTCAAGGGCCCGGTGGAGCTGCGCCGGCTCGCGGCGATCCCGCACCTCGCCACCGGGGACGCCACCGTGCTGCACAACCTGTTCGACGTCCGGGACCAGGCGGCCGAGCAGGCGCTGGCCGCCGGGAAGCTGCTGGTCTTCGACCGGTCGCTGATCGGCGCCGACGGCAAGGCCGTGCTGCTGCTGCGCGGGGGCGGCGGCGCCCCACTGCAGCCCGGGCAGGTCCCCAAGCCCGACCTCCAGGAAGTCCCGGTGGACGCGGTGCTGGTCGACGACCCGGACGCCGCCCGCTACGCCCAGGGCCTGCTGCCGACCACGGCGCTGAGCAGGCTCGGCCTCGCCTCGGCACCCCAGGGCGCCGTCTGGCGACCGGCCACCCCGCCCGACCGCAAGGCCCAGCAGCGGGCCGCGGCCGCCGCCGCCCGGCTGGACCACTACGCCGAGCTGGACGTCGAGCGCGGCTACCAGCCCAAGAGCGACGCGCTCACCCTCGCGCTCAGCGGCTTCGCCGGACTGGTCGTACTCGGCGCGGCCGGGATCGCCACCGGGCTCGCGGCCGCCGACTCCCGGCAGGACCAGGCCACCCTGGCCGCGGTCGGCGCACCGCCGCGGATCCGCCGGACCATGGCGGGCCTGCAGTGCGCACTGATCGCGCTGCTCGGGGCGCTGCTCGGGGCGGCGAACGGCTTCGTCCCGGCGGTGGGGCTGTTGAAGTCCCGGGCCAGCGGGTTCGGTTCGAAGCCGATGCTGCTCACCGCGCCCTGGGGGGAACTGCTGCTGGTGGTCCTGGTGCTGCCGGTGGTGGCCGGGCTACTCGCGGCGCTGTTCACCCGCTCCAGGGTGCCGCTGGGGCGGCGGCTGTCCTGAGCCGTCCAGTCCGTGGGCGCCCGCTCCCCTCACCCGGGGGCGGGCGCCCGGTGCGTTACGTAGCATGGGCCGCGTTCCAGCGGGCGAAGGGCGCCGGCGGTCGGTGCGGCGAGGGAGACGAGGGCGGTGCTACGGGGTTTCGGCGATCTCGAGGCCGAGATCATGGACCGGTTGTGGGCCTGGGGCCGTCCGGCCACGGTGCGCGAGGTGGTCGACGACCTCCAGCAGCAGCGCCCGGTCGCGTACACCACCGTGACCACCGTCGCCGACATCCTGCACACCAAGGGCTGGCTGAGCCGGGACAAGGTCGGCCGCGCCTGGGTGTACGAGCCGACCTGCACCCGGGAGGCGTACACCGCCCAGCTGATGCACCAGGCGCTGGAGACCACCACGGACCGGGCCGGCGCCCTGCTGCAGTTCGTCGACCGGATCAGCGGGGACGAGGCGTCCGCACTGCTCGCCGCCCTCGAACAGGTGAAGGCCCGGGACGCCGAGTGACGCTCGCCCTGCTCGGCCTCTACCTGGCCGCGACCGGCGTGCTGCTCCCCCGTCGACTGGCCGGCTCGGCCCGGCTCCAGGCCCGGCTCCAGACCCGCCCGCTGCTCGGCGTCGCGCTGTGGCTGGCGCTGATGGCCTCCTTCACCGTCGCCCTGGTGCTCGCGGTGCACCACACGTTCGAGCCCGCCACGCACGAGCCGGCCGGGCTGATCGGCCTGTTCCCGCACCTCGAACCGGCCGGGCCGGTCCTGCCGCACACCCACGACTGGTGGCTGCTCGCCGCCACCGGGGCCCTGCTGACCGGGCCGGCGGCCGCCGTCGGCGTCCGGACCGGGCGGGCCCGGCGGCGGCACCGGGCCGTGCTGGACGTGGTCGCCGTACGGGACCGGCGCTGGGGCGCCCTGGTGCTGGAGCACGCCCACCCGACGGTCTACTGCCTGCCCGGCCGGCGCTCCCGGGTGGTGCTGTCCCGCGGGGCGCTGCGGCTGCTGGACGAGCGGCAGCTGGCCGCGGCCGTCGCCCACGAGCACGGGCACATCCGCGGCCGCCACCACCTCCTCCGCCTGCCCGTCGACACCTTCGCGCTGCTGCTGGGCCCCCTGCCGCTGGCCCGGCTGGGACGCTCGGAGGTGGCACTGCTGCTGGAGATGGCGGCCGACGACGCGGCGCTGGCCGAGGTGTCCCGGAGCGAACTGGCCTCGGCGCTCTGCGCGTTGGCGGCCTCCGGGACAACCCCCGGGACAACTCCCGGCACCGCTCTGGGAGTCGCCTCCACCGGAGTGCTGGCCAGGGTCCGCCGCCTGGCCCGGCCGGGCAGCGGCCGGCGGCGCCAACTGGCCTGGCGGCTCGGGGTGTTGGCGCTTCCGGCGCTGCCGTACCTGCTGGCCTGCGCACCGCACCCGTAGGACGGGCGGCGCGCAGCCGCCGGGCTCAGGATCTGGGCTCTGGGCTCTGGGCTCCGTGACTACGGGCCCCGTGACTACGGCCGGACGGCGCCCATGTAGGGCATCGCGGAGATCGGCAGGACCTCGACGTTCTTGCCGGTGCGCGGGGAGTGGATCATCTTGCCGTCGCCGATGTAGATCCCGACGTGGTGGATGTCCGGGTAGAAGAAGACCAGGTCACCGGGCTGGAGGTCGGAGCGGGCGACCCGCGGGCCGTCGTTCCACTGGTCCTGGGACATCCGGGAGAGCTTGACGTTCGCCGCGCGGTAGGCGGCGCCGGTGAGGCCGGAGCAGTCGAAGCTGTTGGGGCCGGTGGCGCTCCACTGGTACGGCTTGCCGAGCTGGGCGTAGGCGAACTGGACGATCGCCGCGGCCCGGCCGCTGGCGGCCGCCGGCGGGGCCGGCGTGTTCAGGTCCGGGCGCGCGTCCGAGCGGGAGGCCCGGTCGGCGGCGGCCGCCTGCTGGGCCTCGGCCTTGGCCTTGTCGGCAGCCTGCTGGGCGTTGACCTTGGCGCGGTCCTCGGCGCTCAGCTTGTTGAGGGTGGCCTGGGCCTGGGCGAGCTTGGTCTGGATCTGCTGCTTCTTCGCGGCCAGCTCGGTGCCGACCGAGTCGAGCTGGGCGAGGGTGGCGGTGGCCTCGGCGCGGTCCTGGTCGAGCTTGCGCTGCTCGCCCTGGGCCTGCTTGAGCAGGGCCGTCTGGGTGCCGGCCGCCTGGTTCTGCGCCGAGGCGCGCTCCAGGTAGCCGGCCGGGTCGGAGTCGAACATCAGCTGGACGGAGGGGTCGATGCCGCCGTTGCGGTACTGGTCGGCGGCGACCGCGCCGAGCCGGGTGCGCAGCTCGTTCATCGCCTCCTGGCCACGGGCGACCTTCTCCTGGATCCGGTTGGCCTCGCCCTGGAGCTTCTGCTGCTTCTCCTGGAAGCCGTTGTACTGCTCGACGGACTGCTCGGCCTCCTCGTTGAGCTTGTCCACCTGCTCCTTGACGGAGGCCAGGTTCGGGGCCGGCTCGGCGTGGGCGGTGCCGGCGGCGAGCACCGCACCACCGGCCATCGCCGTGGTGAGGACCGCCATGCGGGCCCGGCTCGGGGGGCTGGGCTTACGGCGCTTTCCCATCGAGATGGCACTCCTTCGGGGGACGGGCGGGGGGGGGGGAGGTGCGGGGAGGTGCGGGCAGGTGCGGTGACATGCGGTGACACTGGAGGAACGTCCGAGGGGCATTCGCACGTTCATCCGACCATCCGGGAATTCGACCGAGGCCCCGGCGGCACGCCCGGGTAGGGGTGCGCAGACGCACAGGGGACGGCGAAGGACGGGCGGGGCCGTACGGGGGATGCCGTCCCCACCCGCCTTCTTCGAAGTAACTTAGTAGATGAGGGGCGGGGTTCCGCAATCCCCCTGATCCAGGGCACTTCCGGGCGGCCGACCGACCCTCCGCCGGGCCCCGACCCCCGCCTCGTGACACTCCCCGCCGGACGGAGTGCTGGCCACGGGCCGAAAGCGCGCCAAATCGAGAACAAGGTCACACTTAACGACCCTCCTTCCGCTCCGCTGACGGGCGCTAACCTGCGGACATGAAGGTCCCGCCCGAAAGGCTCCCCCTCGCCGCCGAGTTCCCGGCCGCGCACCGTGAGCAGTGGCAGCAGCTCGTCGAGGGCGTGCTGCGCAAGTCCGGTGCCCAGCCGGAGGACGGCGCCGCCGCCGAGCAGGCGCTCACCACCGCGCTCCAGGACGGGCTGCGCGCCCGCCCGCTGTACACCGCCGAGGACACCTCGGTCGAGCCCGGCTACCCCGGCTTCCCCCCGTTCATCCGGGGCGGCCGGCCGCAGGGCTCCGCCGTCGCCGGGTGGGACGTACGCCAGCGGCACGCCGACCCGGACCGCCGGCGCGCCAACGAGGCCGTACTGGCCGACCTGGAGCACGGCGTCGGCTCGCTCTGGCTGGAGCTCGGCGACGCGGGCCTGCCCGTCGCCGCCCTGCCCGAGGCGCTCGACGGGGTGTACCTGGACCTCGCCGCCGTCGCCCTCGACGCGGGACCGGACTTCACCGAGGCCGCCGAGCGGCTGTTCGCGCTGTACGACGAGCGCGAGGTCTCCCCCGCCTCCGCCGCCGGCAACCTCGGCGCCGACCCGCTCGGCCTCCAGGCCCGCACCGGCTCCGCCGACCGCACCGAGGCCCTGCTCGCGGAGGCCGCCGCGCTCGCCGCCCGCTGCGCCGAGGGCTACCCGAACGTCCGGGCCCTGACCGTGGACGCCCTGCCGTACCACGAGGCCGGCGCCTCCCCCGCCCAGGAGCTGGGCTGCGCGCTCGCCACCGGCGTCGCCTACCTGCGCGCGCTGACCGCCGCCGGCCTGTCCGTCGACGCCGCGCTCGGCCAGCTGGAGTTCCGCTACGCCGCCGACGCCGACCAGTTCCTGACCATCGCCAAGTTCCGCGCCGCGCGCCGCCTCTGGGCCCGCGTCGCCGAGGTGTCCGGCGGCTCCGCCGAGGCCTCGGCGCAGCGCCAGCACGCCGTCACGTCCCGGGTGATGATGACCGCCCGCGACCCGTGGGTGAACATGCTGCGCACCACCGTGGCCTGCCTGGCCGCCGGGGTCGGCGGCGCCGACGCCGTCACCGTGCTGCCCTTCGACAGCGCCCTCGGCCTCCCCGACGCCTTCGCCCGCCGGATCGCCCGCAACACCCAGTCGATCCTGCTGGAGGAGTCCCACCTGTCCCGGGTGATCGACCCGGCCGGCGGCTCCTGGTACGTCGAGCAGCTCGGCGAGGAGCTCGCCCGGGCCGCCTGGGCCTGGTTCCAGGAGATCGAGCGGGCCGGCGGCCAGCAGGCCGCGCTGGCGTCCGGGTTGGTCGGCGACCGGATCGCCGCGACCTGGGCGGAGCGGTCCGCGAAGCTCGCCAAGCGGCGCGAACCGGTCACCGGCGTCAGCGAGTTCCCGCACCTGGACGAGCAGCCGCTGGTCCGCGAGCCCGCCCCGGCCGGGCACACCGGCGGCCTGCCGCGGGTGCGCCGCGCCGAGGCGTACGAGGCGCTGCGGGACCGCTCGGACGCCCACCTGGCGGCCACCGGCGCCCGTCCGGCCCTCTTCCTGGCCTCGATCGGCACGGCCGCCGCGCACACCGGGCGCACCACCTTCGCCGCCAACCTGTTCCAGGCCGGCGGCATCGCGACCACCGCCACCGAGGGCGTCGACCCGGCCGCGTTCGCCGCGGCCTTCCGGGCGTCCGGTGCGACCGTCGCCTGCCTGTGCTCCAGCGACGCCCTGTACGGCGAGCACGCCGCGGCCGTCGCCGTAGCCTTGAAGGAGGCGGGCGCCCAGCGCGTGCTGCTGGCCGGCCGCCCGGCCGAAGTACCCGCCGGAGTGGACGAGTTCATCTACGCGGGCGGGGACGCGATCGCCGTCCTCACCTCCCTGCTGGACCTCATTGGAGTGGCGCGATGATCCCCGACTTCACCGGAATCGGGCTGGACGACTCCTCCGCCGGGCCCTCCACCGGGCCCTCCGCCGGAGACGTCACCGACGCCCAGTGGCAGGCCGCCTGGCGCCGGTCCACCGGCAAGGACGTCGACGAGCTGGTCTGGGACACCCCGGAGGGCATCGGCGTCAAGCCGCTGTACACCGCGGCCGACCTCGAGGGCCTGGACTTCCTGGAGACGTACCCCGGCATCGCCCCGTACCTGCGCGGGCCGTACCCGACCATGTACGTCAACCAGCCGTGGACGGTCCGCCAGTACGCGGGCTTCTCCACCGCCGAGGAGTCCAACGCCTTCTACCGCCGCAACCTCGCGGCCGGCCAGAAGGGCCTCTCGGTCGCCTTCGACCTGCCGACCCACCGCGGCTACGACAGCGACCACCCGCGCGTCACCGGCGACGTCGGCATGGCGGGCGTCGCCATCGACTCGATCTACGACATGCGCCAGCTGTTCGACGGCATCCCGCTCGACAAGATGTCGGTGTCGATGACCATGAACGGCGCGGTGCTCCCGGTGCTCGCGCTGTACATCGTCGCGGCCGAGGAGCAGGGGGTGCCGCCCGAGAAGCTCGCGGGGACCATCCAGAACGACATCCTCAAGGAGTTCATGGTCCGCAACACCTACATCTACCCGCCGCAGCCGTCGATGCGGATCATCTCGGACATCTTCGCGTACACCTCGCAGAAGATGCCCCGGTACAACTCGATCTCCATCTCCGGCTACCACATCCAGGAGGCCGGGGCCACCGCCGACCTGGAACTCGCCTACACCCTGGCCGACGGGGTCGAGTACCTGCGCGCGGGCCTGGACGTGGGCCTGGACGTGGACGCCTTCGCGCCGCGGCTGTCGTTCTTCTGGGCGATCGGCATGAACTTCTTCATGGAGGTCGCCAAGCTGCGCGCGGCCCGGCTGCTGTGGGCCAAGCTGGTCAAGCAGTTCGACCCGAAGAATCCCAAGTCCCTTTCGCTGCGCACCCATTCGCAGACCTCGGGCTGGTCGCTGACCGCCCAGGACGTGTTCAACAACGTGACGCGCACCTGCGTCGAGGCGATGGCCGCCACCCAGGGCCACACCCAGTCGCTGCACACCAACGCCCTCGACGAGGCGCTCGCGCTCCCGACGGACTTCTCCGCCCGGATCGCCCGCAACACCCAGCTGCTGCTCCAGCAGGAGTCGGGCACCTGCCGGGTCATCGACCCGTGGGGCGGCTCCGCATACGTCGAGAAGCTGACCCAGGACCTCGCCGCCCGGGCCTGGCAGCACATCCAGGAGGTCGAGGCGGCCGGCGGCATGGCCAAGGCCATCGACGCGGGCATCCCCAAGATGCGCGTCGAGGAGGCCGCCGCCCGCACCCAGGCGCGGATCGACTCCGGCCGCCAGCCGGTGATCGGCGTCAACAAGTACCGGGTCGAGAACGACGAGCAGATCGACGTGCTCAAGGTCGACAACTCGGCGGTGCGGGCCCGGCAGATCGAGAAGCTGCGCCGGCTGCGCGAGGAGCGCGACGAGGCGGTCTGCCAGGACGCGCTGCGCGCCCTGACGGCGGCCGCCGAGGCCGGTCCGCAGCGCGGCGGGTCACTGGACGGCAACCTGCTGCACCTGGCCGTCAACGCGGCCCGGGCGAAGGCCACGGTCGGCGAGATCTCCGACGCCCTGGAGAAGGTGTACGGCCGCCACTCCGGCCAGATCCGTACCATTTCCGGTGTGTACCGAGACGAAGCGGGCCCGTCGGCCTCCCTCCAGCGCACCCGCGACCTGGTCGAGCGGTTCGAGCAGGCCGAGGGCCGTCGCCCGCGCATCCTGGTCGCCAAGATGGGCCAGGACGGCCACGACCGCGGCCAGAAGGTGATCGCCACCGCCTTCGCCGACCTCGGCTTCACCGTCGACGTGGGCCCGCTGTTCCAGACCCCGGCCGAGGTCGCCCGCCAGGCCGTCGAGGCGGACGTCCACATCGTCGGCGTCTCGTCGCTGGCCGCCGGACACCTCACCCTGGTGCCCGCGCTGCGCGCCGAACTCGCCGCGGCCGGGCGGGAGGACATCACCATCGTGGTCGGCGGCGTCATCCCGCCGCAGGACTTCGAGGCCCTGTACCAGGCGGGCGCGGCGGCCGTGTTCGGCCCCGGCACGGTGATCCCGGACGCGGCCTTCGACCTGCTGACCGCCCTGGCCGCCGAGCTCGGCCACGAGCTGTGACGGTCTGATCGTCATGCCACCGAGGACGATCGACCTCGACAGCTACGTGACGGGCGTCCTGGACGGCTCGCGCGCCTGGATCGCGCGCGCCGTCACCCTCGTCGAGTCCACCCGGCCCGACCACCGCGCGCTCGCGCAGCAGCTGCTCCAGCGGCTGCTGCCGCACGCGGGCGGGGCGGTGCGGGTGGGCATCACCGGGGTGCCCGGTGTCGGCAAGTCGACCTTCATCGACTCCTTCGGGACGATGCTCACGGGCCTGGGCCACCGGGTCGCGGTGCTCGCCGTCGACCCGACCTCCACGCGGACCGGCGGCTCCATCCTGGGCGACAAGACCCGGATGGAGCGGCTGGCCGTCGACCCGAACGCCTTCGTCCGGCCGTCCCCGACCTCGGGGACGCTGGGGGGCGTCGCCAAGGCCACCCGGGAGTCGATGGTGGTGATGGAGGCGGCGGGCTACGACGTCGTCCTGATCGAGACCGTCGGCGTTGGCCAGTCCGAGACGACCGTCGCCGGGATGGTGGACACCTTCCTGCTGCTCAGCCTGGCCCGTACCGGCGACCAGCTCCAGGGCATCAAGAAGGGCGTGCTGGAGCTGGCGGACGTCATCGCCGTCAACAAGGCGGACGGCCCGCACGAGCGCGATGCCCGCGCCGCCGCCCGTGAACTCGCGGGCGCCCTGCGGCTGTTGCAGCCCCCGGACGCGGCATGGACGCCGCCGGTGCTGACCTGCAGCGGGCTCGACGGGGCCGGGCTCGACGTGCTGTGGGAGCGGTTGCAGCAGCACCGGAAGGTGCTGGACGCCACGGGCGGGCTGGCGGCCAAGCGGCGGGAGCAGCAGGTCGAGTGGACGTGGTCGATGGTCCACGACCAGCTGTACGCCCGGCTGCACGAACACCCGGAGGTACGGCGGCTCACCCCGGAACTGGAGGCCCAGGTGCGGGCCGGTACGCTGCCGGCGGGGCTGGCCGCGCAACGGATCCTGGACAGCTTCTTCGGTACCGCCTGAGGGATTCATCGCGGTCATGAAGGAGACCCTGGAAGCCGCCTGACAGTCACACCACCCCGGCAGCGTGAAGTTCGAGCGCCGTGGCCCACCCACGGGGGGGGGACAGGGCTTTTGTGCTTGCCAAGTGCTCCCACCACACCCC
>NZ_JBVHYH010000071.1:39569-50514 GCF_055569135.1 Kitasatospora sp. NPDC029367 | reverse complement strand
CACCTTAGGCGGGGGCGTCAGCGCTGACGGTGTCGGCTGCACACCCGTCCCAGCCTGGGGAGGTCCACCCATTCGGGAGCCGCGCGGCGCCGCGGACACGCAGCGGGGCCGGACGGTGATCCGTCCGGCCCCGCCTCGTACGCCCGCGCGGAACGTCAGAACTTGTTCTTGGGCGTCAGCCCCAGCGACATGCCGGACAGGCCGCGCTGGCGGCCGCCGAGCTTGCCGGCCACGGCGCGCAGGGCGGCGCCGGCCGGGGAGTCGGGGGCGGCGAGCACGACCGGGCGGCCGTCGTCGCCGCCCTCGCGCAGCCGGACGTCGATCGGGATCGAGCCGAGCACCGGGACGGTCGCGCCCACGGTGCGGCTCAGCGCGTCGGCGACGGTCTGGCCGCCGCCGGTGCCGAAGACGTCGATCATCTCGTCGCAGTGCGGGCACGGCATGCCGGACATGTTCTCGATCACGCCGACGATCTTCTGGTGGGTCTGCACCGCGATGGTGCCGGCCCGCTCGGCCACCTCGGCGGCGGCCATCTGCGGGGTGGTGACGATCAGGATCTCCGCGTTGGGGACGAGCTGCGCCACCGAGATCGCGATGTCGCCGGTGCCGGGCGGCAGGTCCAGCAGCAGCACGTCCAGGTCGCCCCAGTAGACGTCGGCCAGGAACTGCTGCAGCGCGCGGTGCAGCATCGGGCCGCGCCAGACCACCGGGGCGTTGCCCGGGGTGAACATGCCGATCGAGATGACCTTCACGCCGTTCGCCTGCGGCGGCATGATCATGTCCTGGACCTGGGTGGGCCGGCCCTCGACGCCCAGCATGCGCGGCACGCTGTGGCCGTAGATGTCGGCGTCCACGACGGCGACCTTCAAGCCGTCCGCGGCCATCGCGGCGGCCAGGTTGACGGTCACCGAGGACTTGCCGACGCCGCCCTTGCCGGAGGCGACGGCGTAGACCCGGGTCAGCGTGCCCGGCTTGGCGAACGGGATCTCCCGCTCGGGGGCACCGCCGCGCAGCAGCTGGGAGAGCTCCTTGCGCTGCTCGTCGCTCATCACGTCGAGCTCGACCTCGACGCCGGTCACACCGGGCACCCGGCCGACCGCGTCGCGGACCCGGGTGACGATGGTGTCGCGCATCGGACAGCCGGAGACGGTCAGGTAGACCGCGACGCGCACCGCGCCGTCCTCGGCGATCCCGACCGATTTCACCATGCCGATCTCGGTGATCGGGCGGTTGATCTCCGGGTCGTTGACGGTCGCCAGCGCCTGGCGTACGGAGTCCTCCGTGACGCCGGCCGCGACCTCTGTCTCGTTGGCCATGCCTTGATGGTACGGCTCCGGGCGAACCGCTCGACCGGCCGGTGGCGTGCCGCCGGTCACAACGACTCGGGGGCACCCCGCCGTTCGTCGATCTCCTTGAGCAGCGCGTGGAGTTCGGAGCGGATGCTGCCCAGTTCGGAGGTGATGAAGGCGCGGGTGGCCACCTCGCCGAGCCCGTGCCGCAGCGCCGCGACCTCGCGGGCCAGGTACTCGGTGTCGGCGATGTTGCGGTCGCTGCGGGCCCGGTCCTGCTCCATGTTGACGCGGTCCCGGTTGTCCTGGCGGTTCTGCGCCAGCAGGATCAGCGGCGCCGCGTAGGAGGCCTGGAGCGACAGGACCAGGGTCAGGAAGATGAACGGGTACTCGTCGAAGCGCGCGGCCGGCGGCAGCATGGTGTTCCACAGCACCCAGACGATGATCACCACCGTCATCCAGACGATGAACCGCCCGGTGCCGAGGAAGCGGGCGATCCGCTCCGACAGCACGCCGAAGGCCTCGGGGTCGTAGGACGGCAGGGTCAGCAGGCCGGGCCGCGCGGTGCGCGGCTGGTCGAGCCGGACGCGGTTGGAGCCGGTGATGGGGGAGGTCTCCAGGCGCTCCCGGCCGCCGCCCTCGCGGGTGCGCAGTTCGCGCAGCTGGCGCAGCTCCCGCAGTTCGCCCTGCAGGCGCCGGCGGGCGGACTCGCCCCGCCGGCCGTTGCGGTCACCGTCCACCGTGCACCTCTTCTCTGTCGTCGTCCCCGGCGTGCAGCGCGGCGTCGCGCCAGTCCTCGGGCAGCAGGTGGTCGAGCACGTCGTCGACGGTCACCGCGCCGAGCAGGTGGTCGGCCTCGTCCACCACCGGCGCGGCCACCAGGTTGTACGTCGCCAGGTAGCTGGTGACCAGCGACAGCGGGGTGTCCGGCGGCAGCGCGTCCAGGTCGTCGTCCACCAGCGAGCCGACCAGCACGTACGGGGGCTCGCGCAGCAGCCGCTGGAAGTGCACCGCGCCCAGGTACTTGCCGGTCGGGGTCTCGTTCGGCGGCCGGCAGACGTACACCTGGGCGGCCAGCGCGGGCTTGTGGTCGCGGATCCGGATCCGGGCCAGCGCCTCGGCGACCGTCGCGTCCGGCTCCAGGACGATCGGCTCGGTGGTCATCAGACCGCCGGCGGTGTCCTCCTCGTAGGAGAGCAGCCGGCGGACCGGCTCGGCCTCCTCCGGCTCCATCAGGCCGAGCAGCCGCTCGGCCTCCTCGCCGGGCAGCTCGGAGAGCAGGTCGGCGGCGTCGTCCGGGTCCATCGCCTCCAGGACGTCGGCCGCCCGCTCCTCCTTGAGCTTGCCGATGATCTCGACCTGGTCGTCCTCGGGCAGCTCCTCCAGGACGTCCGCGAGCCGCTCGTCCGGCAGCGCGGCGGCCACCTCGGCGCGGCGCTTGGCCGACAGGTGGTGCATCACGCTGGCGAGGTCGGCCGGGCGCAGCTGCTCGAAGGTGGCGAGCAGGTTCGCCGCGCCCTGGTCCTGTTCGGGCAGCGCGAAGCCGGTGACGTCCTGCCAGTCCAGGGTGAGCCGCTCGCCCTTGCCCTTGCGCAGCCGGGTGGCCCGGCCGACCTGGACGAAGACCTTGGTGACCTCCCACTCGCGCAGCCGGGTCTGCACCATGCCGACGTCCAGCACGGTGACGTCCTCACCGGTCTTGGACCAGGTGACGGTGCGGTCCAGCAGCTCGGCCAGCACCAGGGTCTCGGACGGGCGCTGCTCGAAGCGGCGCAGGTTGATCACGCCGGTGGTGAGCACCTGGCCGGACTCCAGGCTGGTCACCCTGGTCATCGGCAGGAAGATCCGGCGCCGGGCGACGACCTCGACCACCAGGCCGAGCACCAGCGGAGGGCGGCCGCCGAGGCGCAGCGAGACCACCACGTCGCGGACCCGCCCGACCTGGTCGCCGTTCGGGTCGAACACCGCGACGGCGGAGAGGTGGGAGATGAAGACCCGGCTTCCTGGCCCTGCCATGAACTCCCTCGACTCCCTCGACCCTGCCCGGGCGGTCCGACCTGCTCGACGCCGTACGGTGCGCACCGGGGCGCACGTCCGGCCCAGGCTACCTGTGCCGCCTGCACCCGGCCCGGTGAGGCACGGTAGCGGGCCCAGGAGTCCTCGGCATGAACCTTTAGCGGCGCTTGAACAGCAGTTTGGGCAGTCCGGCGGGGATCGGACGGCGGGTGGTGGCCGGGGTGGGCATCGGCTCGGCGGCGAGCGAGCCGTCCGGCATGGCGCCCGGACGCTCGGTCAGCGCCCCTACCGGCCGCAGCCGCAGCACCCGGCACTCGCGGGCCCAGCGCTCGGCGATGGTGTCCGTGTCGGGCGCGTTCAGCCGCTTGCCCTTGAGCTCCTCGACGGCGCCCAGCCAGGCCTCGCCGTTCGGCGCCAGCTCGACCACCTCGGCGGCCCAGCCGGTCAGCCGGCCGCCCTTGTCCTTGCTGCGCACGGTGATCACGGCGCGGCCGCCCGCGGTCAGGCCGTGCAGGGGCTGCTCGCCGCCCCCGCCGACCACCACCACGGCGCCGTCGTGCCAGGCGTGCCAGAGCGGGCGGGCCTGCGCCTCGCCGTCCGCGCGCACCCAGAGCAGTCCGGACTTCTTCGCGGCCTCCTCCAGCAGGGCCTGGTCGAGGAAGTCGTCGGCGACGGGGGCGGCGGAGTTGCGGTCCATGGCGACAGCGTACGGGTTCGCCGCCCGCGCCCGCCGGGCCGGATGTCTCAGCCTCCGGGCGACAGTTCCATTGACGCCCCACGGGCCTTACCGTATGAGCGCCACACCCCCGCGACCAGCGAAGGAGCGCCGTGCCCGCCGCCCGGCCCGCGACCGCCCCCGCCCCTGCCACCACCGCCGCCGACCAGCGGCCCGCGCACCCGCTCCCCACCGTCGACCTGCTGCTGCTCGCCGTCTCGATCGGCGGCATCTCCCTCTCCGGCCCGCTGATCTCCGCCACCGCCGCGCCCGCGCTGGCCATCGCCTTCTGGCGCAACGTCATGTCGGTCGGCGCCCTGGGCCCGTACGCGCTGCTGCGCCACCGTGCCGAGCTGCGCGGGATCGGCCGACGGGCGCTGCTGCTCGCGGTCGCCGCCGGGGCGCTGCTCGCGGTGCACTTCGCGCTCTGGATGCCCAGCCTGCGGATGACCTCGGTGGCCTCCGCGACCGCGCTGGTCACCACCACCCCGCTGTGGACGATCCTGCTGATGCGGCTGTTCGGCGTCCGGGCGCCGAGGATGGTCTGGCTCGGGACGGTCGTCGCCTTCGCCGGGGTGCTGGTGCTGACCGGCGTCGACCTCTCGATGTCCCCGCGCGCCCTGCTCGGCGACGCCCTCGCGCTCGCCGCGGGCCTGGCCGCGGCCGGGTACCTGCTGCTGGGCGCGGAGGTCCGCAGGACGGTCAGCACCACCGCGTACACGCTGGTCTGCTACGCGACCACGGCGGTCGGCCTGCTGGTGCTCTGCCTGGCCACCGGCACGCGGCTGTCCGGCTGGTCGGCCGGGGCCTGGTGGCAGATCGTGCTGCTGATGGTCACCGCGCAGCTGCTCGGGCACTCGCTGAGCAACCGGGTGGTGCGCACCCTCGGCCCGTCGATCACCTCCACCGCGATCCTGCTGGAGACCCCGGGCGCGGCCCTGATCGCCGCGCTCTGGCTCGGCCAGTGGCCCCCGGTGGCGGCGTACCCGGCGGTGGTGCTGATCCTGCTCGGCCTGGTCCTGGTCGCCCGCGGCGGACGGCGCTGACGCCCCCGCGGGGTCCCGCGCTGCGGGGTCCCGGCCCCCGCGGGGCGTGACCCCGGGGCGGGCGCGGGCGGGGGCGGGCGCTACAGCCAGCCGTTGCGGCGGAAGCCCCGGTACATCCCGATGCAGATCAGCGTGATCGCGGTGAGCACCATCGGATAGCCGTAGGCGTGGTGCAGTTCGGGCATGTAGTCGAAGTTCATGCCGTAGACGCCGGTGATCATGGTGGGCACCGCGAAGATCGCCGCCCAGGCGGTGATCTTGCGCATGTCCTCGTTCTGCGCCACCGACACCTGCGCCAGGTTGGCCTGGAGCAGCGAGTTCAGCAGTTCGTCGAAGCCGTGCACCTGCTCGGTGACCCGGGCCAGGTGGTCGGCGACGTCCCGGAAGTACTTCTGGATGTCCGGGTCGACCAGGCCCTGCTGCGGCTCGGACAGCTGCTGCATCGGGCGCAGCAGCGGTGCCACCGCGCGCTTGAACTCCAGCACCTCGCGCTTGAGTTGGTACACCCGGCCGACGTCCGCGGTGCGCGCGCCCTTGGCCGAGAAGACGCCGTACTCGATCTCGTCCACGTCGTTCTGCAGCCGTTCGGCGACCAGCAGGTAGTTGTCCACCACGTGGTCGGCGATCGCGTGCAGCACCGCGGCCGGGCCCTTGGCGAGCAGCCCGGCCTCGTCCGCGTCCGCCTCCAGCCGGTGCCGCAGCTCCTGCAGTGAGCCGTGGCCGCCGTGCCGGACGGTGATCACGAAGTCCCGGCCGGCGAAGACCATCAGCTCGCCGGTCTCCACCACCTCGCTGGTGGGCGTCAGTTGGTCGTGCTCGACGTAGCGGATGGTCTTGAAGACGGCGAACAGCACGTCGTCGTAGCGCTCCACCTTGGGCCGCTGGTGGGCGTGCACCGCGTCCTCCACCGCGAGCGGGTGCAGGCCGAAGCGCTGGGCGATGCCCTCGAACTCGGCCTCGGTCGGCTCGTGCAGCCCGATCCAGCTGAACGACCCGGCGGTGTCCGGGAGTTGGTGCGCGGCCTTGACCCGGCGGGCGGCCTCGCGGGGGCTGCAGGTCTCGCCGTTGCGCCGGCCGTGCTGGTAGACCGCGCAGTCCACGACCGCCGAGCCGACGCCCTCGGGCACGGCGTCGTACGCCCCGACGGGGCCCCGTCGGCGGTTGGTGCGGACGGCGGCGCGCAGGCTGTTGATCATCGACATGACAGGCTCCCTGGGGCAGGAGCCGTCGCACGGTGGCGCGGTAGGGACGCGGAAGGGCCGTGGTGCGACGGCGAGGAACACCGGTGAAGGGGACGAGGGGTGCTCTCCCGGCCGGTCCGTCCGCCGACGACCCGCGCCCGGGCCACTGGGGCTCGGTCAGCCGCTGAGGCCTGCGGGGCGGGGGTCACGGGGAAGTCGGGGCCGGGCAGAGCTGCCGGTACTGCATGGTCGGCCGGTATCCACCGCAACCACCTCCTTCGCTCGCCGCCCCGGAACCTGCGATCCCGGTGGCCAGTCGCTCACCTTAACATCTGACCGGGCATCGGTGCCCCGGGGTTTCCCCGGCCTTCGCCCGTACGCCCCCGCGCGGATGCCGGGGCGGCCCGGGTTACGCTCACCGGCATGGCGCACGACTTCCTGTCCTTCGGCGACCCCCACGGCGGCAGCTCCCCGGAACTCACCCGGGAGGCGGTGCTGGCGGCCGTCGAGGCCCGGCTGATCTCCACCTTCGGCGAGCCGAGCGGCCGCGCCGCCGTCACCTTCCTCGGCACCGACCGGATCGAGGTGCTGCGCTTCGGGCCGGACGCCGACGGCCTGGTCCGCTACGCGACGCTCGGGATGTCGGCCGCCCCGATGGCCGACCCGACCCAGCCGGTCGCCGACCAGCTGCGCGGACCGCGCGTCGAACTGGTGCTGACGGTGCGCGGCGGGCGCGACGGCGTGCTGCGCAGCCTCGCCACCTTCGCCGCGACGCCGCAGGTCGAGGGCCTGGTGGTGGCCCCGGGCGGCTCGCTGGACCTCGGCGCCCCGCTCTGGGAGGGCGCCCCGTTCACCTCGGTGCTGGCCGCCGAGCCGGGCGGGCTGGTCGAGGACCTGGAACTGGCCGAGCCCGCCGAGCCGGTGCGCTTCCTGCCGCTGCTGCCGATGACGCCCAACGAGGCGGGCTGGAAGCGGGTGCACGGCGCGGCCGCGCTCCAGGAGCGCTGGCTGGACCAGGGCACCGACCTGCGCGACCCGGGGCGGCGCGGCGTCAGGCTCGACTGACCCCCGGTCGGGACCGGGCCCCGGCGTCGGCTCCCAGCGGGGAGGGCGTACGGGCGGGCCCGCCCGCCGCACCGCGCCCCGGTGCGCCGGAGCGCGGCCCCGCCCGCCGTCAGCGCTCGATCGGCTTCGCCCCGGTGGCCTGGGCCAGCAGCGCCTCGTACACCCCGGGGTCGGTGGTGTGCTCGCCGAGCCGGACGGTCTTGCGGCTGCCGTGGTAGTCGCTGGAGCCGGTGACCAGCAGGCCGAGGTCGCCGGCCAGGCCGCGCAGCCGCTGCCTGGTCTCCTCGTCGTGGTCGGTGTGGTCGACCTCCAGCCCGGCCAGTCCGGCGGCCGCGAGCTCGGCGATCACCCGGTCGGGGACGGTCCGGCCGCGCTTGACCGCGCCGGGGTGGGCGAACACCGGCACCCCGCCGGCCGCCCGGACCAGCCGGACGGCCCGCACCGGGTCGGTCTCGTGCTTGCGGACGTCCGCCCGGCCGCCGTTGGCCAGCCACTGCGGGGTGAAGGCGTCCGAGACGGTGGCCACCACGCCCGCCTCGACCAGCGCGCTGGCGATGTGCGGCCGCCCGACCGACCCGGTCCCGGCGATCCGCTGCACCTGCTCCCAGCTGATGTCCGCGCCGAGCTCCCGGCAGCGCTCGACGACCGCCCGGCCGCGCCGGAACCGGTCGGTGCGCACCAGCTCGCGCTCGGCCGCGAACTCCGGCTCCTCGGGGTCGAACAGGTACGCCAGCAGGTGCATGCTGACGCCGTCCACGACGCAGGACAGTTCGGCGCCGGGCACGACGGTCAGCCGGGTGCCGTCCGGCAGCGCGTGCAACGCGGCGGCGGCCTCGGCGTGCCCGGCGACGGTGTCGTGGTCGGTGAGCGCGACCACGTCGAGGCCGGCCGCGACCGCCGCCGCGACCAGCTCGGCCGGGCTGTCGGTGCCGTCGGACGCGGTGCTGTGGGCGTGCAGGTCGATGCGCACGGGGCGGACTCCTCAGGCTGGTGGGTGCCGCCCAGGATAGGCCGTGCGGCCCGCCGTCAGCCCAGCAGCCGGGGGGAGAGCGCCCCGCAGGGCAGCAGGTCCAGTTCGGCGCCGGCCTCGCGCAGGTCGGTGAGCACCAGTTCGTCGTACATCACCAGCGCGGACTGCTCGGGCCAGGCGATCGCCCAGAGCCAGAGCCCGCGGGCCTCGCCGACGAACACCGCACGGTCGGCCGGGGCGTCCGGGACGTGGAACATCGGGGTGGGCCGCCCGGCGGCCATCAGCTTGGCGTCGGCGGGCTTGTAGAGGCCGACCGAGTCGCCCGGGTCGGGGCCGGGCAGTCCGGCGTAGCGGGCGCCGAGCCCGACGCCCAGTTCCTCGGCGACCAGCACCAGTTCGCCGAAGCCGCCGAGCGGGGCGGGCCCGGAGCAGGCGACGGCGGTGGCCCGGGCGCCCGAGATGTCGTCGCCGACGTGGGCGATGCCGGTGTAGAGCCAGCCGACCGGGAGCGGCCAGGGCAGCCAGACGGGGACCTGGGAGCGGACGACGGCGACGCCCAGGGCTTCCACGCTCGGGGGCAGTACGGGTTGCATCGGGTGCACGGCTCCGTGCCGGTCGCACTGCCAGGTGTCCGAAAAAAGACCGGGGGCGCGGACCCGACCGGCGCACCTCGGACAGCTTGGCTCGCCCCTCATAGCCGACAACGCTCCTCCCTCCGGACCGCCGCGTCAAGGACGATCACCCGTACGGACGGCTCGGCGGCACCCTGTCGGTGCTGGACGCCCGGCCGGCGCGGGTGGGTGCGGCGCGGGCGGTTCCCGTTGGGGGATGTCCCGTGGCGGGCGGAGGCAAACGTTCCGGGGCCGGGGCGGGGTCGGGGCCAGGCCGGGACGGGACTGGAGCCGGGTCGGGGCGGGGTCGGGGCCGGGTGGGAGCCGGTTCGGGGCCGGACGCACTGACGCCCCGTCAACGGCGATCGCGGTGACGGGGCGTCAGTCGGGTATCGGTACGTCCGGATCGGACGCTCCCGGCTCGTCGGCGGCGGGTGGGGCCTCCCGGTCGGAGGCGCCGCGCCGGGTCAGACGGTCGGGCACGGGCGGATGAGCAGGCGCTCGCCGGTGCGGGCGGCGTCCTGGACGAGCTCGCGGACGGTCTCGGCGTCGGCGATCACGCGGTCGGTCGCGGAGCCGTTGGCGTCGTCCAGGCGGAGGATCTCGAAGCGCATGGGCTTGGTCATGGGCGTCTCCTTTCCGGGCCCCGCGGTGCGGGGCGGTTGCGGCTGAGTCGGTATCAGCCCTTTCGGGGTCCTGCGGATCCGGCGCTGCGGCCGGACCACGCGGGTGGTACGTGTGGCGGTCTGCTGCGGCAAGGGCTCCCCCTGGGCTTGCCTGGTGCGTCCAGTCCCTCGTGCACCACGGTGTCGTGGCGGTGCTACCGGGCCATTGCCCGTCCGTAACGTCCGGGTTTCGGCTGAAAGGCACCCCGGTGGGGGTCGCCGATGATTCCCGGACAGAATCAAAGATTACCGTAACTAACGACTTTTGTCCTGTGCCGAGAGCGGTCGAACCCCCGGAAGTGGTACAGACCACGCCGGGGAAGGGGTCGGTCGGAGGCCGGGCTCAGGCCCAGAACGCGGCCAGCGCCTCGGCCGTGGCGGTCGGCCGCTCGGCGTTGGGGGAGTGGGCCGCGCCCGCGACGACCACCCGGCGGGCGCCCAGCCGCCGCGCCATCGCGCCCTGCTCCGGCACCGGCCAGGCGTAGTCCTGCTCCCCGGACACCACCAGCACCGGCAGCGTCCCGGCCGTCACCGCGGCCAGCTCGTCCACCCGGTCCGGCGCGGCCACCAGGTGCGCGCCGGTGACGGCCAGCGACCGCGGCACATTGGCCACCCAGCGGCGGTGCAGGAACTCCGCGACCCCCGGCGCCAACGCCGGCTTCGGGCTCCCGCTGCTCTCGTCCATCTGCCGCATGACCTGCCAGATCTCCTCCAGGCCCATGACCGGCAGGACGTCCAGCAGCATCCTGGTCCGGGCCGCCTCGGCCGGGTCGATCGCGCCCGGCCCGGTGGCCATCAGGGTCAGCGAACGCCACGGCAGGGGGCCCTCCTCGGCCGCCGCGAGCACCGCCTCCCGGACCACCTGGCCGCCGAAGGAGTGCCCCAGCAGGTGCACCGGCCCGCCCTCCGCGGCCAGCACCTCGGTCAGCGCCCGGACGTCGGCGCCCAGCGCGCTCACCTCGTACGCCGCCTCGTCGTCCGGCCCGCCGGTCTCGTACTGCCCCCGCTGGTCCACGGCCGTCACCCGGTACCCGGCGGCCGCGAGCGGCGCGAGCAGCGCGATGAAGTCCTCCTTGCTGCCGGTGAACCCCGGCACCAGCAGCGCCGAGCCGCGCACCGGGCCGTCCGGCTCCGCCCGCAGCGCCGCGAACTCCCCGCGCGCGGTCGGCACGCGCTGCGCCCGGGCGCAGCGGGGCAGGTCCAGGAACGGCGGAGTACTCATGAGCGGGTTCCCTCCCGGGGCAGGCGATGCCATGAGCCTATGCCGTTCCGGTACCCCTCCCACCAGGCGGGACGCCCGGGAACGCCCGAGGGGGCGGGGGGGGGGGGGGGTGGGGGGGGGCCCCCCGGGGGGGGAGGGGTTTCCGGGCGCGGGGGGGGGTGCTGG
>NZ_JBVHYH010000071.1:28740-39559 GCF_055569135.1 Kitasatospora sp. NPDC029367 | reverse complement strand
GTCCCCTCCCCCCCCCTCCCCCCCCCCCCCCCCCCCCCCCCCCCACCCCCCCTACCCCCCCCCCCCCCCCCCCCCCCCCCCCCCCCCCCCCCCCCCTCGGGGCGGTGCGGGTCAGCCCTCCGGAGTGGCCTCCGGGGCGGCCACGGCCTTGCGGACGCGGGTGCGCTTGCGCGGCGCGGGCGCCTCCTCGGCCGGGGCCTCCGGGGTGGTCTCGGCGACGGCCTTCGGCTTGCGGGCGCGGGCCGGCTTCTTCTCGGCCGGGGCCTCGGTGACGGCGGCGGCCTCGACGGCCTCCGCGACCTCGGCGACCTCGGCCTTGGGCTTGCGAGTCCGGGCGCGGGCCGGCTTCTTCTCGGCCGGTGCCTCGGCCGGGGCCTCGGTGACGGCGGCGGCCTCGACGGCCTCCGCGACCTCGGCCTTGGGCTTGCGGGTCCGGGCGCGGGCCGGCTTCTTCTCGGCCGGTGCCTCGGCCGGTGCCTCGGCCGGGGCCTCGGTGACGGCGGCGGCCTCGACGGCCTCCGCCACCTCGGCGACCTCGACGACCTCGGCCTTCGGCTTGCGGGTCCGGGTCCGGCGCGGCTTCTCCTCGGCCACCGGGGCCTCCGAAGCCACCGGCTCGGCCGCGACCACGGCGGCCTCGACCACCGCGGCCGCCTCGGCGACGACCTCGGCCGCGGCCACCGGGGTGACCTCGCCCGAGCCGGCGCCACCGCGCGAACGGCGGCGGCGACGGCGCGGCGCGGCCTCGCCCTCGGCACCCTCGACGGCCGGAGCCGCCTCGGTCACCGTCGCGGCGACGGCCGCCTCGCCCTCGCCGAGCTCCGTACCACGGCGGGTGCGGCGGCGCTCACGGGTGCGGCGCGGCTTCTCCTCCGCCGCCGGGGCCTCGACGGCCGGGCGGCCCGAGCCGGCCCGCCCGCCGCGGGCAGCGCCGGCGCCGCGACCGGTGCGGGCGCCCCGCCCGCCGGTCTCGCCGAGGTCCTCGATCTCCTCCGCGCCGAGCCCGGCCCGGGTGCGCTCCGAACGCGGCAGCACACCCTTGGTGCCCGGCGCGATCTTCAGCAGCTCGTACAGGTGCGGCGAGGTGGAGTAGGTCTCCTCCGGCTCGTTGAACGGCAGGTCCAGCGCCTTGTTGATCAGCTGCCAGCGCGGGATGTCGTCCCAGTCGACCAGGGTGACGGCCGTACCGGAGGCGCCGGCCCGGCCGGTGCGGCCGATCCGGTGCAGGTAGGTCTTCTCGTCCTCGGGGCACTGGTAGTTGACGACGTGGGTGACGCCCTCGACGTCGATGCCGCGGGCGGCCACGTCGGTGCAGACCAGCACGTCGACCTTGCCGTTGCGGAAGGCGCGCAGCGCCTGCTCGCGGGCGCCCTGGCCGAGGTCGCCGTGGACGGCGCCGGCCGCGAAGCCGCGCTGGGTCAGCTGGTCGGAGACGTCGGCGGCGGTGCGCTTGGTGCGGCAGAAGATCATCGCCAGCCCGCGGCCGTCGGCCTGGAGGATGCGCGAGACCATCTCGACCTTGTCGAGCGAGTGGGCACGGAAGATGTGCTGCTCGATGTTGGCGACGGTGGCGCCGGTGTCGTCCGGGGCGGCGGCCCGGATGTGGGTCGGCTGGCTCATGTACCGGCGGGCGAGGTTGATGACCTGGCCCGGCATGGTGGCCGAGAACAGCAGGGTCTGCCGCTTGGCCGGCAGCATGGTGATGATCTTCTCGACGTCGGGCAGGAAGCCCAGGTCGAGCATCTCGTCGGCCTCGTCCAGGACCAGCGCGCGGACCTTGGACAGGTTCAGCTTCTTCTGGCCGGCCAGGTCCAGCAGTCGGCCCGGGGTGCCGACCACGATGTCGACGCCCTTGTTGAGCGCCTCGACCTGCGGCTCGTACGCCCGGCCGCCGTAGACCGCGAGCACGCGGACGTTGCGGACCTTGCCGGCGGTCTGCAGGTCGTTGGTGACCTGGGTGCAGAGCTCGCGGGTCGGGACGACGATCAGCGCCTGCGGGAAGTCCGAGAGCTGGTCCTCGGTGGCCCGGCCGGCGTCCACGTCGGCGCGCACCACGGCGCGCTCGATCAGCGGCAGGCCGAAGCCGAGGGTCTTGCCGGTGCCGGTCTTGGCCTGGCCGATGACGTCGTGGCCGGTCAGCGCGACCGGGAGGGTCATCTCCTGGATGGGGAAGGGATGGACGATGCCGACGGACTCGAGGGCCTCGGCGGTCTCCGGGAGGATCCCCAGGTCCCGGAACGTCGTCTTGATGGGTTCAGCGGTGGTGGACAGGGTGCTGCCTCTTCCGTTTTCGGAGGGGCCGAGAGCGAGCGGCGGGCGGGCAGCCGCGCGGCTGTGTGTACGGGCCTGGTCGGCCCCGAGTACAGCTGAGCGGACGCACAACCGCGCCGGTCCCTGCGGCCGGCCGGTGCGCGCGGCCCGATGGCGGGGCGCGTCGCCGGCGGCGTCGGGGAGAGTTCCCGTGAGGGACCTGCGCGGGACCTCCGCCAGGTGGGCGTGGTCTCGGCGGCCCTCGCTCGGCCACTGATGCGGTGCCAAGGCTTGAAGTCCAAGCCATGGTCGGAGCCGATCGGCTCTCCGACCGGGCATCCGCGTACGTGAGTACCCGTGCCTCCGGTACGGACACGTCCGGGGGACGCGCTGCCGCTACGGAGCGGGCTCGTGCGGGCCACCGAGACGGCGGTGGCACCGTGCGAGCACGACGGGGCTCCGTACCACCATACAGTCAGGCGACGACTCGAACACGTGACGCGTCTGACACCGCCCCCGCCGACGGGTGCGCGGGGAGCCGATCCGGCAGGTCACCGGGGTGCGTCCGGTGGTGGGGCGCGGGCCCGGGCGGGACTAAGGTGGCGGGTCATGGAGACCCATGGTGAGACGCAGGACGGCGCGCCCGGCTCGATCGGCGACTGGGCCACGTGCTCGGCCGAACCGGCCTACCGCGCGGCGGTGCTCGACCTGCTCGGCGCGCTCGCGTACGGCGAGCTGAGCGCCTTCGAGCGGCTCGCCGAGGACGCCAAGCTGGCGCCCGGCCTCGCCGACAAGGCGGCCCTGGCCCGGATGGCCTCCGCCGAGTTCCAGCACTACCAGCGGCTGCACGACCGGCTCGCCGAGATCGGCGCCGACCCCCAGGAGGCCATGCGCCCCTTCGTCGAGCCGCTGGAGCTGTTCCACCGGATGACGGCGCCCTCGGACTGGCTGGAGGGCCTGGTCAAGGCCTACGTCGGCGACGCCATCGCCACCGACTTCTACCGCGAGGTGGCCGTCCGGCTGGACGACGACACCCGGGACCTGGTCCTCAGCGTCATGTCCGACACCGGCCACGGACAGTTCGCGGTGGACAAGGTCCGCCAGGCCATCGAGGCCGACCCGCGGGCCGGCGGCCGGCTCGCCCTGTGGGGCCGGCGGCTGATGGGCGAGGCGCTCAGCCAGGCCCAGCGGGTCGTCGCCGAGCGGGACGCGCTCTCCAACCTGCTGGTCGGCGGCGTCCAGGTGCAGGGCTTCGACCTGGTCGAGGTCGGCAAGATGTTCAACCGGATCACCGAGGCGCACACCCGGCGGATGGCCGCCCTCGGGCTGGCCTCCTGACGCGCCTCAGGCCGGCCGGTGCCGCCGCGGGGCGCGGTGGGCGCCGGCCCGGTGCGGGTGGTGCCGGTGCGCCGGGGCCCGCCCGGCGGCGAGGTCCGGCCGGGCCAGCAGCGAGGTGACCACCCCCGCGGCCAGCGCCGAGAACGCCACCGCGGCCACCGGCTGGCGACCGTCCAGGCAGAAGTGCGCCACCACCCCGCCGAGCAGCGCCGAGGCCAGGGCCGTCCCCACCACCAGCGGGCGGGAGGCCCGGTAGTACCCCGGCAGGCCCAGCAGCGCGGCCGTGGCCGCGGCCAGGCCGACCAGGACGAAGACGAGCGATTCGACCAGCACGGCGGCCTCCCCCGGGGGTACGGGCGTGCGGCACCGGTGCCGCACCTGTCGCCGTACCCAGGCCGACCTGCCCGTACACGCGACGGTGCCCCGCTCCCTGGTGGGAACGGGGCACCGGACGGACCTGCTCGCGGCGGCTCAGGCGGTGCCGAAGCCCACCTTGCGGGCGGCCGACTCGCCGATCTCCACGTACGCCAGGCGCTCGGCCGGGACGATGACGCGACGGCCGTGCTCGTCGGTGAGCGAGAAGAGCTTGGTGGAGCCCTCCAGCGCCTTCGCGACCGCGCTCTGGACCTCATCGGCAGTCTGCGAGCTCTCGATCACGATTTCGCGCGGCGCGTTCTGCACGCCGATCTTGACCTCCACGGCTTCCGTCCCTCCGGGTTGGCAGTCTCCACGCGCGGCGACGGACCGCCTGGGACAAGCGGTCACGGCGACCGCGCCGTACGGCTTCACCATAGAGCACCCGATCACCGCCCAGGCGAAGGTCAGCGGATCGTTCAGCGCTGGGCGGAACCCTCCGGCGGGAGGTCGCCCGGGTGCATCGGGAAGCCCTTGAGCCCCCGCCACGCCAGACTGGCGACCAGCCGCACCGCCTCGTCGCGCGGGATCTCCAGCCCCTGCGACAGCCAGTACCGGGCGGTGATCTGGGCCAGGCCGCAGACCCCGGCCGCCAGCAGCTTGGACTCCGCCTCCGGCAGGTCGGTGTCCTCCTGGATCACCTGGCTGACCAGCGTCGCGCTCGCCTCCGAGGCCCGCTCCACCCGCTCGCGCACGGCCGGCTCGTTGGTCAGGTCCGACTCGAAGACCAGCCGGAACGCGCCCGACTCGCTGGAGACGTAGTTGAAGTACGCCTCCATCGTCGCGGCCACCCGCAGCTTGTTGTCGGTGGTGGTGCCCAGCGCCTCGCGGGTCGACTCGACCAGGGCGTCGCAGTGCTTGTCGAGCAGCGCCAGGTAGAGCTCCAGCTTCCCGGGGAAGTGCTGGTAGAGCACCGGCTTGCTCACCCCGGCGCGGTCGGCGATGTCGTCCATGGCGGCCGCGTGGTAACCCTGCGCGACGAACACCTCCTGGGCGGCACCGAGCAGTTGTTCACGGCGGGCGCTTCGCGGCAGGCGGGCACCGCGCGGGCGCTCCTGCGCCTCCTGGATGGCCGTCACGGCGCTCCTCACTTCGGGGTTCTTCGGGGCTGGCAAGAGGGCCGATTCTACTTTTCGGTAACCGCGCCCGCCCCTGGCGAAGGCGAGAAAAGCAGTCCGGCCGCTTGTCAGGAGCCCACAATACGGCGCTGACCTCGGCGTCGGCAGTGGTGCGACGAGGGAGGCGAGGAGGGAGGGGACGGGCGGACGGGACGGGGGCCGGGAAGGCCGGACCGCCCCCGCCGCCCCCGACCGGGCCTCACTACCATCGTCCACCATGAGCAGCGCTGAGCAGCAGGTACGTACGGTCGAGGTCCCCGGCGCGGTGCTCGCGGTGCACCGGCCCGCCGAGGCGGGCGGCGTCGACGGGCGCGAGCCCGGACTCTTCGTGCACGGCCTGGGCGGCTCGGCCGGCAACTGGACCGCGCTGATGGACCGGCTCTCCGGCCTCGTCGACGGCGAGGCCGTCGACCTTCCCGGCTTCGGCCGCTCCGGCCCGCCCGCCGACGGCAACCTCAGCCTCTCCGGCCACGTCCGCGCCGTCATCGGCTACCTGGAGGCCGCCGGCCGCGGCCCCGTCCACCTCTTCGGCAACTCGCTCGGCGGCGCCGTCTCGGTCCGGCTCGCGGCATTGCGCCCCGACCTGGTCCGCAGCCTCACCCTGGTCTCGCCCGCGCTGCCCGAACTGCCCCCGCAGCGCTCCGCCTGGCCCACCGGCCTGCTCGCCCTGCCCGGACTGCCCGCCCTGCTGCGCCGGCTGCCGGCCGGGCGGCGCGACGCCGAGGCGGCCACCGAGGACCTGCTGCGCCTGGTCTACGGCGACCCGGCCGCCCTGAGCCCGGCCGCCCGCGCCGAGGCGGTGGCCGAGTACCGGCACCGGATGGCGCAGCCGCACGCGATGCCGGCCCTGGTCGGCTCGGCCCGCGGCATCGTCTCCGCCTACACCGAGCGCGGCGACCAGGCGCTGTGGCGGCAGGCCGAGCAGGTCGCGGCGCCGGTGCTGCTGGTGTACGGGCTGCGCGACAAGCTGGTCGCCTACCGCTCCGCCCGGCGGGCCTGCGCGGCCTTCGCCGACGCCCGGCTGCTGGTGCTGCCCGACTCCGGGCACGTGGCGATGATGGAGCACCCCGACGCGGTCGCCCGGGCCGTGCGCGAGCTGATCGCGGACACCGCCCGCTGAGCGGCGGGCGGTGCCGGAGCGGTGCCGGGGCGGTACTGGGGCGGTGCCGGAGCGCCGTATAGCGCCCGCTAACGGCCCGGTCAGGTGCGAGGTCACGGCGGTTCACTCGTTCAGGTGGCAGCCAGGCATGTGACCGATGGATCGCCCCGGGCCGGTCCTACCTTTCTGCTGCCGGACCGAACAGGTGTGGGGGAGGACCGCTGACGCCGGAGCACCCGGCGCACGGCCCGAGCAAGCGTCCCGGCGTACGGCCCCGCGGCTCCCGTGGCCCCCGCCCAGGGGGCGTCCCAGCGGTGCGGGGGCGGTCGGCGCTGACCGAGGCTGCCGGCACCGCCCCCGCTCCGAGGCAGAAGGAGGACTCCCGTGCGCGTCGCGCTGCTCACCGAGGGTGCCCGTCCGCATCCCGACCGTGGTGCCGGGGCCTGGTGCGAGCGGCTGGCCGAGGGCCTGCCGGAGCACGAGTTCGAGCTGTACCTGCTCACCGGCCCGGACGGCCCCGGCCCCGGCGCCCGGCCCTCGCCCGCCTGGCACGGCGCCCACCACCTCGCGCTGTGGGGCCGCCGGCCGCGCGGCCGGGCCCCCGGGGCGCTGCGCAGACGCCAGTACGCCCGGGCGTACGAGGAGCTGGTGCGGGCGCTGGTGCTGCCGGGGGCGCGGGCCGGCTTCGGGGCCGGGCTGTACCGGCTGGCGGCGCTGGCCCGGGAGGACGGCGGCACCCTCCCCGCCTTCCTCGCCTCCGCCCACGCCCGCCGGGTGCTGGAGCGCACCTGGCGGCTGCCCGGCGCGAACACCTCGGCCGGACAGCCGCTGGTCCGCGACGTGCTGGTCGCCGCCGACCTGCTGGAGCAGTGCCTGCGCCCGCTCTCCGCGCCCTGGTACGGCACCGGCCCCGGCGGCCTCGGCACCGCCGACCTGTGCCACGTGGTCGGCGGCGGCCCGGCCGCGCTCCCCGCCCTGGTCGCCCGGCAGCTGCACGGGGTGCCCTTCGTGGTCACCGAGCACGGCCTGCACCTGCGCGAGCAGTACCTCGGCTACCGCGAGGCGCCGTACCGGTGGCCGGTCCGGGCGCTGCTGCTGTCCTTCTTCCGGGCGCTCACCGAGGAGACCTACCGGCAGGCCGCGATACTCACCCCGGGCAGCGCCCACGACCAGCAGTGGCAGCGCCGCTGCGGGGCCGATCCGGCGCGCACCCGGGTCGTCTACGAGGGCACCCCGGCGGTGGACCGCCCGGCGGCCGGGCTGGAGCCGGAGCGGCCCACCCTGGTCTGGGCGGGCCCGCTGGAGCCGGGGCGGGACGCCGAACTGGCGCTGCACGCCTTCGCCCGGGTCCGCGCCGAACTGCCCGCGGCCCGGCTGGTGCTGTACGGCGAGGAGGCGGCCCCCGGCTACCGGGCGCACTGCGCGGCCGTCGCCGAACGGCTCGGGGTGAGCGCGGCGGTGCACTTCGCCGGCCGGCCCGGCTCGCTCGCCGAGGCCTGGCAGGGCGGCACGGTGGCGGTCTTCTCCGCGCTCTCCCAGCGCAGCCCCCGGCTGCTCGCCGACGCCATGCTCAGCGGCCGAGCGGTGGTCTCCACCGACGTCGGGGTGGCCCGCGAGGTGGTCGGCCCGACCGGGCTGCTGGTGCCCGCCCGCGACCCGCGCGCCCTGGCCGGGGCCTGCCTGGCGCTGCTGCGCGACGAGGAGCGGCGCTCCCGGCTCGGCCTGGCGGGGCGGCTGCGGGCGCAGGAACGCTTCGCCGTCGAACCGGTGACCGGCGCCTTCCGGGAGATCTACCTGGAGCTGGTCTCGCAGTACCCCGCCTTCCCCGAGGGCGGTGGCGCGGGCCACGGCGGCCGGGCGCCGCGCCCGTTCGCGCGCCCCGCCGAGTACTGGCTCAGCGACGGCCCGGCCGGCGGCCCCGTTGGCGGCCGGGCCGAGCACGGGGACGAGCACCGGGACGGGCCCGGGGACGAGCACGGGGACGAGGACCGGGACGAGCAGCGGGAGGACGGCCGGGAGGACGGCGCCGCCGCCCCCGGGCCGTACGCCGAGCACGCGGACGGGGCGCCCGCGCCGGGACCGCGCCGCCGAGCCGGGCAGCTCGCCGCCCTGACGGTCCTCGCCGAACCGCCGGCCCGCCCCGACCAGGCCCGCTCCGACCCGGCGCGAATCGACCAGGCCCGCCCCGACCCGGCGCGCCCCGTCGGCCCCGCCCTCGCGGAGGCCGTCTGATGTCCGGCCCCGCGGTCAGCGCCGACCCGGTGCGCGAGCTGATGGCCGAGCACCGGGACCTGTGCGAGCGCGCCGTCGACCCGCTGGAGATCGCCGCCGGGCTGGAGGAGGCCGGGCTCGGCCCGGACGCCGCGGCGCGCTGCCGGCACGCCGACCTGTTCTCGCTGGCCGAGGAGCTGTACGCCCGGGTGCCCCGGCGGCCGCCGCCGCCCGAGCCGCCCGAACCGCGGCGCTGCGCGGCCGCCACCCGGGCGGCGCTGACCGCCGCCGCGTTGGCCGCGTTGCCCTGCGCCGCGGTGGCCGGGTTCGGCGCCCGCTGGCCGGTGCTGCTGCCCGCCGCCGTCCCGCTGGTGCTGCTGCCCGTGCTGACCGGAACCGCCCCGGCCGAGCCCGCCCCGCCGCCGTGCGGCCCGCCCTGCCCGGCGGAGCTCGGCCCGGTCCGCACCCCGCCCCCGCCCGCCGGCTCCCGGCCGCGCCCCGCCGCGCTCGGCCACGGGCTGGGCCTGGCCGCGCTGCTGCTGCTCCCGCTGGCGGCGCCGGGCCCGGACCGGCCGCTGGCCGCCGCCCTGGTGCTGGCCGCCGCGGTGTCGGCGGGCTCGGCGGAGCGGGCGGCCCGCTGGTACCGGCAGGTCGGCCGGGGGCACCTGGGGGCCGCCCGCACCCTGGCCGAGTTCCGGGCCCGGATGCGCCCGGTGCTGCCGGTCGCGGTCGCGCTGCACCTGGCCGTGCTCGCGGTGCTCAGCTACGCCGCGCTGGCCGTCCTCGCGGTGGTCGCGCCGCGCCCCGGGCCCGGCCACGGCGGCGGCCTGCTGCACCTGGCCGCCGAGCGGGCCGGCCCCGCGGCCTGGGCGGCGCAGGGCGTGCTGGGCCTGCTGCTGGTGCTGCCCGCGCTGCTGGCGCGCTGCGGCCGGACCACGGCCGCCGCGCTGGGCGCCCTGGCCGGACCCGTCGCGACGGCGGTGCCGCTCGCGCTGGGCCGCTCCTGGCCGTCGGCCGTCCTGCTGGGCGGCGGCGCGGTCGCGGTGGTGCTGCTGGCCCACGGCTGGGCGCTGCTCGGTCGGGCCGGCGCGCACCGCTGAGCCCTCCCGTCCGACCCCGTCCGACTCCGTCCGACTCGTAGGACCCCGTCCGACCCGTAAGACCGTCAGACCCGTCAGATCTCGTTCGCTGTTTTTCAGTCCGCCAGGTCGTCCCCGACCTCGCTTCGTGGAAGGACGCCCCCGATGAGGGTGCTGCTGCTGGGCGCCGACGGCTTCATCGGCCGCCGGGTGACCGATCGTCTGCTGATGGACCAGGAGTTGCAGGTGACGGTGCTCGGCCGGCGCGACTCGGCCGACATCCGCTTCGACCTGACCACCGGGAGCCCGGGCGCGCTGGCCCGCTTCCTGGACGCGGTCGCGCCGCAGGTGGTGATCAACTGCGCGGGTGCCACCTACGGCAGCTCGCGGACCCTGATCCGGTCGAACACGCTGGCCGTCGCGACCGTCTGCGAGGCGATCCGGCGCAGCCGGGAGCCGGCCCGGCTGGTGCACGTCGGCTCGGCCGCCGAGTACGGGCCGGTGCCCGGCGGGGTGCCGGTGTCCGAGCAGGCCGAGCCGAGGCCGGTCGGCCCGTACGGGGTCTCCAAGCTGGCCGGGACGGAGCTGGTGCTGGCCTCGGGGCTGGACGCGGCGGTGCTGCGGGTGTTCGACGTGGTGGGCCCGGGGGCGCCGACCGCCTCGCTGTTCGGGCGCCTCGCCGAGGGGCTGCGGCGGGCGCTGGAGCGGGACGAGAACCAGGTGCGGATGCCGGACCTGTCCGGATACCGGGATTTCGTGGACGTACGGGACGTCGCCCGGGCGATCCAGGCGGCGGCGGTCTCGGCCGCCACCGGGGTGATCAACGTGGGCAGCGGGCACGCCGTGCGGGCCCGGGACGCGGCCCAGCTGCTGGTCCGGGCGTCGGGCTTCGAGGGGTCGATCGTGGAGGAGAACCGGCAGGTCCTGCTGCCCGCGCAGGCGGCCGGGCCGGTCGGCGACCACCTGCCGGGCCACGGCCACCACTCGCCCGGGCCGTACCTGCCGGGCCACCGGGCGGAGGGGCACCGGCCGGAGGGCCGGCCCGCCCCGGGGGAGCCGGTGCCCTGGCGGCAGGCGGACGTGCGGACCGCCCGGGACCGTCTCGGCTGGCGGACACAGGTGCCGCTGGAGGAGTCGCTGGGGGACGTCTGGCTGGAGACGGCCTGTCGGGTGTGAGCGCGGCGCGGAGGCGGGGGGGGGGGGGGGGCCACCCCACGACCCGGGGGGGTCCGGGGGTGCTTTGGGGGGGTTTTTCCCCCCCCGGTGTCCCCCTTTTCCCCCCGGCGGGGTGTTTTGTGACGACCGGGTGG
>NZ_JBVHYH010000071.1:0-28730 GCF_055569135.1 Kitasatospora sp. NPDC029367 | reverse complement strand
GGGGGTGCGGGGGGGGGGGGGGTGGGGGGGTGTTTGGGGGGGGAGGGCTGTGGGGGGGGAAGCGGGCGGCGAGGCCCCCCTCCCCCCACACCCCTGCCCCCGGGCCGCTCCGGGGCGTCCGGCGGGCGGTTCCACGATCCGGCGCGGCCCGTCTCGCCCATCGGACGGGCTGTCTCGGAATACCGGTGGGGCATGACACTGTTGGCCTAGAGAGCCACCTGAGTGGCGGTGCAACAACCCCGTCCGAGGCTGGCCCCGGCCGCCTGAACAAGAGACCCATCGGAGTCCCCGTGTCGTTGCCACCCCTGGTCGAGCCGGCCGACGAGCTCACCGTCGACGAGGTCCGCAGGTACTCCCGCCACCTGATCATCCCGGACGTCGGGATGGCCGGGCAGAAGCGGTTGAAGAACGCCAAGGTGCTCTGCGTCGGCGCCGGCGGCCTCGGTTCGCCCGCCCTGATGTACCTGGCCGCCGCCGGTGTCGGCACGCTGGGCATCGTCGAGTTCGACGTGGTCGACGAGTCGAACCTGCAGCGCCAGATCATCCACGGCCAGGCCGACATCGGCCGCTCCAAGGCGGAGTCCGCGCGCGACTCGGTGCGGCAGATCAACCCGTACGTCGAGGTGGTCCTGCACGAGGAGCGTCTCGACAACTCCAACGTGATGGAGATCTTCGCCGGCTACGACCTGATCGTGGACGGCACCGACAACTTCGCCACCCGCTACCTGGTGAACGACGCCGCGGTGCTGCTCGGCAAGCCGTACGTGTGGGGCTCGATCTACCGCTTCGACGGCCAGGCCAGCGTGTTCTGGGCCGAGCACGGCCCCTGCTACCGCTGCCTCTACCCGGAGGCCCCGCCGCCGGGCATGGTCCCGTCCTGCGCCGAGGGCGGCGTGCTGGGCGTGCTCTGCGCGTCCATCGGCTCGATCCAGGTGAACGAGGCGATCAAGCTGCTGGCCGGGATCGGCGACCCGCTGGTCGGCCGGCTGATGATCTACGACGCCCTGGAGATGAACTACCGCCAGGTGAAGGTCCGCAAGGACCCGAACTGCGCGGTCTGCGGCGAGAACCCGACGGTCACCGAGCTGATCGACTACGAGGCCTTCTGCGGCGTCGTGTCGGAGGAGGCGCAGGCCGCGGCCGCCGGTTCGACCGTCACCTCGAAGCAGCTCAAGCAGTGGCAGGACGACAAGGAGGACATCTACCTCATCGACGTCCGCGAGCCCGGTGAGTACGAGATCGTCAACATCCCCGGCGCGGTGCTGATCCCGAAGAACGAGTTCCTCATGGGTGACGCCCTGGAGAAGCTGCCGCAGGACCGCAAGATCGTGCTGCACTGCAAGTCGGGTGTGCGCTCGGCCGAGGTGCTGGCCGTGGTCAAGGCCGCGGGCTTCGCCAACGCCGTCCACCTGGGCGGCGGCGTGCTCGGCTGGGTGAACCAGATCGAGCCGCACAAGCCGGTCTACTAGGCCGACGTACGGCCGTACATCCGGCTGTACGGCCGGGCGTACGACTCAGGGCCCCACCGCCGAGCGGTGGGGCCCTTCGTCGTCTCCGCGCGCCGCGCTCAGAGCGCGTGCTTGCGCTGCAGCACGTTGTAGGCGATCCAGCCCGGCAGCACCGGCAGCCAGAAGGTGAGCGCCCGGTAGAGGAACACCGCCGGGGTGGCGACCGCCGGGGAGACGTCCGCGACGGTCAGGGCGCCGATCAGGGCCACCTCGACCGGGCCGATGCCGCCCGGGGTGGGGATCGCCGAGCCGGCCGCGTTGGCGGTGAGGAAGACCACCGCGACGGCCGAGAAGCTGATGTCGCCGCCGAAGGCCTGCACCGAGAAGTCCAGGCAGGCGGTGAAGGACAGGGTCAGCAGCAGGATGCCGCCGAAGCCGGTGATCAGCTTGCTGGGCGTCTGCATCAGGTCGAGCATCCGCGGCACCACGCCGAAGAACAGCGAGCGCAGCCGGCCCAGCACGAAGCGGCGCAGCGGCGCGACCGCGGCCACCACGAGGGCGAGCACGGCGGCGGTCAGCACCCCGATGATCACCGCCCGGGAGGCGGAGAGGTCGCCGTTGGTCTGGCTGCCGGTGATCAGGCCGAAGCTGAACAGCAGCAGCAGGTGCCCGGCCAGGCCCGCCAGCTGGGAGGCGCCGACCGAGGCGACCGCCTGGCCCGGGCGGATCCCGGCCTTCTGCAGGTAGCGGGTGTTGAGCGCGATGCCGCCGATCGCCGCCGGGGCGACCAGCTTCACGAAGGAGCCGGCCAGCTGGGCCGCGACGGTGCGCCGGAACGGCAGCCGCTCGGGCACGAAGCCGGTCAGGCTCATCGCGGCGGCGACGTAGCTGAACGCGGCCGCCAGCAGGGCCGCCGCCGCCCACGCCCAGTTCATCTGGGAGAGCTTGAGCTGGGCCGGCTTGATGGTGGTCAGCGCCAGGTAGGCGGCGAAGGTGAGCGCGATCACCATGATCAGGCTCTTCGGCTTGAGCCGCTCCAGCTTGGCCGGCTCCATCGGCGCCTCGGGGGCGATCTGCAGGATCTGGCCGCGGATGCGGCTGAGCAGGTCCTCGCCGGCCGCCGCGATGTCCTCCTCGGCCTGCTGCTGGGTGCGCTCGCCGGCCGCGACCTGCTCCAGCGCCCTGGCCCGGGCGGCGGCCTTGCGCTCCTTGGTGAGCCTGGCGAGGTCGATCCGGGTGGAGCGGCTCATCCCGACCGGCTGGAGCAGCGGCAGCGCCTGGGCGACCCGGTCCGCGCCGAGCACCGCGTTGGCGGTGGCGACGGCCCGCTCGGGGCCGATCCGCAGCGCGAAGGTGGTGAGCAGCTGGGCGACGTCGATGCGCAGGGTCAGGTCGGTGGCGGCGATGTCGCCGCCGGAGAGGTTGACCAGGCAGGCCGTCTTGTCGTCCACCACGAGCAGCGACTCGCCGGTCAGCCGGCGGTGGGCGATCCGGCGCTCGTGCAGGGCCGCCACCGACTGCCACAGCGAGGCCATCACCAGGTCGGTGACCTCCTCGTCGGTGAGCTCGTCCAGGGTGCGGCCCTCGACGTTCTCGTACACCAGGATCGCGGCGTCCGGGCCCAGCTCGGAGGTGGCCACCAGCTGCGGCGCGCGGGCGCCCGAGGCGGCCGCCGCGTACGCGATCAGGGCCTCCTGCTCCAGCGCCTGGCGCAGCGACTGGGGGCTGCGGCGCACCGCTACCGAGCGCAGCCGCAGCCGGCGCCAGGCCCGGTAGAAGAAGCCGGAGGCCTGCTGCTCGCGGTCGATGATGTGGACGTCCAGCGGCGGGCCGTCCTGCTGGGTGACGTAGTAGCGGCGGGTGCCGCCGGGGGCGTCCGGGGCGCGGTGGGCGCCGTCCGGGGTGAAGCCGACCTTGCGCAGGCCGATCATCAGGTGCTGGCCGGTGGGCCGGATGTTGGGGGAGCCGATCGCGTACAGCGTGCCGTAGGCGACGGACCAGCCGATCAGCACGGTGAGCATCAGCGACAGCGGGGTGGTGTAGTCGCCGAGCAGCTCGGTGACCCCGCTGAAGATCACCACCACCCACAGGGCCACCCGCCAGCGCGGTCTGCTCGTCATGCCGACGGCGGTCATGTAGGCGATCACCGGGGCGAGGTAGCCGTGCACCGGGTCGGTGAGGGTGTTGTGGCTGTCCATCGGCAGCCGGGTCAGCGCGGTGCGGATGTGCTCGGAGGCGCCCTCGGCCACCCACCAGTCGATGCCCAGCGAGACGCCGTACGCGAGCACCGAGGCGAGCACGCCGTCGGCGACCCGCAGGCCGTCGCGTTTGATCAGCCGCTCGACCGCGAAGGCCAGCGGCACGGCGAGCACCGCGACGCTGGAGACCAGGCCGGTGATGGTGGACAGCACCGCGGAGAAGTGCGGCGCGTTGGTGGCGATGTCCTGCTCGATGCCGGTGGTCGTCGAGGTGGCGATGCCGGCCAGGACGAAGACGGCGACTATCCCGAAGACCCCGGCCAGGAAGCGGATCAGGTCGGACGGGCGGTGCGCGCGGGCGGCGAGCAGCGGCTCGTCGACGTCCAGGTGCGGGGCGTCGTCCAGCGGGTCGTGGTGCTCGGTCCGCGGGGCCGGCGGGGCCGGGGCGGGGACGGGCGGGGCCGGGGCGGGCGGCTCCGCCGGAGCCTCGGGGGCCTTCTCGGGCGTGGGGGTCTTGATCGTCAGGTCCTTGATCAGGGAGACTTCCGGGGTCGGCCCGGGAACGGGCCGCCCATCGGACTCGTCACCGGGCGCCGGGGGCACGACGGAGCCGGACTCGTCGGAGTCCTTGTCCACGCCCACGTCAGCCGTCCCGGTCATCTGGTCTTGTCCTCGTATCACCACTCACCGCCCCGAAGATGGTGGCATGCCCCGACCTCCCGTGCTGGACAGGGGCCGGATCGGGCGCGGCGGGTCGTTCGTACGGGGCCGCGCGCGCGTCCCTGTAAGGAAGAATGCCGCAGGTGACGGACGTAACAGACGACGGCGTCCCGGACGCCCTACCACCGTTCGCCGAACTGGTGCTCGACCTGACCGAGCGGATTCCACCCGGCCGGGTGATGACCTACGGCGACGTCGCCGAGTACCTCGGCCAGGGCGGCCCCCGGCAGGTCGGCCGGGTGATGGCCCTGTACGGCGGCTCGGTGCCCTGGTGGCGGGTGATCCGCGCCGACGGCCGGCTGCTGCCCGGCCACGAGCACCGCGCCCTCGCCCACTACGGCGAGGAGGGCACCCCGCTGCGCGAACTCGCCGACCCGCCCCGGGTCGACCTCCGGCGGGCCCGCTGGGACGGCGGGGAGAATTCACCGGATCCCGCGCGCGGCCGGGATTGACGGGGCAGGATCGTAGGCTCGATGCGGGCGGGCCCTCCGCGATCCCTCGGCGGGCCCGCCCCGGCCATGCCCTTCCGTTCAACCCCAGGACCCGTTCGTGAGTTCGCCCTACCGGCTCGTGCGCAACCCGCTCGTCCAGCCCGACCCGCCCGTGCTGGACGCCTACCAGCGCGCCGTGGTCGAGCACACCGGCGGCCCGCTGCTCGTCCTCGCCGGGCCTGGCACCGGCAAGACCACCACCCTGGTCGAGGCGGTCGCCCGGCGGATCCAGGACGGCACCGACCCCGAGAAGATCCTCGTCCTCACCTTCAGCCGCAAGGCCGCCGTCGAACTGCGCGACCGGATGTCCGGCCGGCTCGGCTCCACCGCCGCCGCCCCGCAGGCCACCACCTTCCACTCCTTCTGCTACGCCCTGCTGCGCGCCCACCAGGACCCGGAGGAGTACGCCGAACCACTGCGGCTGCTCTCCGGCCCCGAACAGGACGTCATGGTCCGCGAACTGCTGGCCGGCGGCGCCGAGGACGCCCGCGACGGCCGCGGCCGGATCGCCTGGCCGCTCGACCTGCGCGCCTGCCTGACCACCCGCGGCTTCGCCGACGAAGTCCGCGCGGTGCTCGCCCGCAGCCGCGAACTCGGCCTCGGCGAGGCCGAACTCGAACGCTTCGCCCAGGGCGTCCAGCGCCCCGACTGGGCCGCCGCCGCACACTTCCTCGCCGACTACCTCGACGTGCTCGACCTGCGCGGCGTCCTCGACTACGCCGAACTCGTCCACCGCGCCGTGCTGCTCGCCGAACGCCCCGAGATCGGCGAGGACCTGCGCCGCCGCTACGAGGTCGTCTACGTCGACGAGTACCAGGACACCGACCCCTCCCAGGTCCGGCTGCTGCGCCAGCTCGCCGGCGGCGGCCGCGACCTGGTCGCCGTCGGCGACCCCGACCAGTCGATCTACGCCTTCCGCGGCGCCGACATCAACGGCATCCTCGACTTCCCCCAGGCCTTCCGCCGCGCCGACGGCACCCCCGCCGAGGTCAAGGTGCTGCGGGTCTCCCGCCGCTCCGGCGCCGTCCTGCTCGCCGCCTCCCGCGAACTCGCCCGCCGGATGCCGATGGGCCGGCTGCCCGCCGACAAACTCGCCCAGCACCGCGCCCTGCTGCCCTCCCGCGAGGGCGGCCGGGTCGAGGTGTACACCTATCCCACCCCCGGCGCCGAGCTCGACTCGATCGCCGACCTGCTGCGCCGCGCCCACCTGGAGGACGGCGTGCCCTGGGGCGAGATGGCCGTGCTGGTCCGGGCCGGCGCCCGCTCCATCCCCGGGGTGCGGCGGGCCCTCGGCGCGGCCGGCGTCCCGCTGGAGATCGACGGCGACGACCTGCCGCTGCGCGAGGAACCCGCCGTCGCCCAGCTGCTGCTCGCCCTGCGGGTCTGCGCCGAGCAGGCCGCCCGCGACAAGCAGGCCCTCCTCGACACCCCCGGCCCGCACGCCGCCGGTCCGCACCCTGCCGACCCGCACGCCGCCGACCCGCTCACCGAGGAGCTGGCCCACGCCCTGCTCACCGGCCCGCTCGGTGGCCTCGACGGCTCCGACCTGCGTCGCCTCGGCCGCGCCCTGCGCGAGGAGGAGCGCGCCGCCCTGCGCGCCGACGGCCTCCCCCACGTCGCCCCGCGCCCGGCCGGAGTGCTGATCCGGGAGGCCCTCGCCGAACCCGAGCGGCTGGTCGCCCTCGACCCGGCCACCGCCCGCCGCGCCCGCGACCTCGGCACCCTGCTGCGCAAGGTCCGCGAACTGCTGGCCGGCGGCTGCACCGCCGAGGAGGCCCTGTGGGAGCTGTGGGACGGCAGCCGCCGCTGGCGCGAACGCCTGGAGCGCGCCGCCCTGCGCGGCGGCGCCGCCGGCCGCAACGCCGACCGCGACCTGGACGCGCTGTGCGCCCTGTTCGAGACCGCCGCCCGCGCCGAGGAGCAGGTCACCGGCCACCGCAGCGCCCTCGACCTGCTCGCCGAACTCGAAGCCCAGGACATCGCCGCCGACACCCTCACCGTCCGCACCGTCCGCCCCGAGGCGGTGCGGCTGATGACCGCCCACCGCTCCAAGGGCCTGGAGTGGCGCCTGGTCGTCGTCGCCGGCGTCCAGGACGGCCTCTGGCCCGACCTGCGCCGCCGCGGCTCCCTCCTGGAGGCCGACCGGATCGGCCGCGACGGCCTCGCCGAACCGCTCTCCCCGGCCGCCCTGCTCGGCGAGGAACGCCGGCTCTTCTACGTCGCCGCCACCCGCGCCAAGGAACGGCTGATCGTCACCGCCGTCAAGGCGCCCGCCGACGACGGCGACGAACCCTCCCGCTTCCTGCGCGAGCTCTACCGCGAGGACGTCGACCCGCGCACCGGCAAGGTGGTGCGCCGCACCCCGCCGGTCACCGTCGAGGACGTCACCCACCGCCCGCGCCGCCCGCTCTCGGTGGCGGCCCTGGTCGCCGAACTGCGCGCCGTCACCGTCGACCCCACCCGCTCGCCGGAACTGCGCCGCGCCGCCGCCGAACGCCTCGCCACCCTGGCCGCCGCCACCGACGAGGACGGGCTGCCGCTGGTGCCCGCCGCCCACCCCGACCGCTGGTGGGGCCTGGACGACGCCACCACCGCCCCCGAGCCGCTGCGCAGCGCCGACGCGCCCGTCCGGCTGTCCGGCAGCGGCCTGGAGCAGCTGGAGAACTGCTCGCTGCAGTGGTTCCTCGACAAGGAGGTCAAGGCCCGCGCCCCCGGCACCGCCGCCCAGGGCTTCGGCAACGTGGTGCACGCCCTCGCCGACGAGGTCGGCTCCGGCCGCACCCCCGCCGACCTCGCCGTCCTGATGGCCCGCCTGGACACCGTCTGGGACGCCCTCGCCTTCGACGCCCCCTGGAAGTCCCAGCAGGAGAAGGGCGAGGCCCGCACCGCCCTGGAGCGCTTCCTCAACTGGCACGTCCTGGAGCGCGGCCGCGACCTGGTCGCCACCGAGCACGGCTTCGACGTCACCCTCGACGTCGGCGGCGTCTCGGTGCGCATCCGCGGCTCGATGGACCGGGTCGAGAAGGACCACGCCGGACGCGCCTACGTGGTCGACTTCAAGACCGGCAAGCAGATTCCCACCGACAAGTCGCTGCCCGAGCACAAGCAGCTCGCCGTCTACCAGCTGGCCGTCCGGGCCGGCGCCCTCAACGAGCTGCCCGGCTTCACCGAGCACCCCCCGGCCACCGGCGGCGCCGAGCTCGTCCACCTGCGCGAGGCCGCCGCCAAGGCGGACCCGGACGCCCCCAAGGTGCAGCGGCAGGAGCCGCCCGAGGGCGAGCCGTGGATCGAGAACCTGCTCGCCGAGGCCGCCGGCAAGGTCCTCGCCGAACGCTTCGTCCCGCAGACCGGGGGCGGCTGCGACCGCTGCTCCTTCCGCCGCAGCTGCTCGGCCCAGCGGGACGGGGCGCAGCTCGTCGAGTAGCGGCTCTGCGCGCGGCTCGGCGAGGGGGGCTCGGCGCAGGTGGGGCGGGCGGGGAACGGGCGGGTGACGCCCGGACCGGGAATGTCCGCCGTTCCGGTTACGGTTGCGGGGTGACCGCCGTGCTCAGCCATCCCGACCAGCTCAAGGAGCTGCTGGGCATCCCGTTCAACCGGGAACAGATGGCGGCCATCGGCGCCCCCCTCGCCCCCGCCGTGATCGTGGCCGGGGCCGGCTCCGGCAAGACCACCGTGATGGCCGCCCGGGTCGTCTGGCTGGTCGGCTCCGGCGCCGTCCGGCCCGAGGAGGTGCTCGGCCTCACCTTCACCAACAAGGCCGCCGGCGAACTCGCCGAACGCGTCCGCACCGCCCTGCTCCGGGCCGGCGTCGCCGACCGGGACGAGGGCGAGCCGCTCGGCGAACCCGAGATCTCCACCTACCACGCCTTCGCCGGGCGCCTGCTCAAGGAGCACGGCCTGCGGATCGGCATCGAGCCGGACGTGCGGCTGCTCGCCGACGCCACCCGCTTCCAGCTCGCCGCCAAGGTGCTGCGCACCGCCCGCGGCCCCTTCCCCGCCCTCACCGGCACCTTCGCCAACCTGGTCGCCGACCTCACCGCCCTGGACGGCGAACTCGCCGAGCACCTGGTCGAGCCCGCCGCCCTGCGCGCCCACGACGAGCAGCTGCTCGACACCCTCGCCACCGTCAAGCTCGGCAACGACGACCTGCGGGCCGTCCCCGCCACCGCCCGCGCCCGGCTGGAACTGCTGCGCCTGGTCGAGGAGTACCGCCGCCGCAAGCAGAGCGCCGGGCTGATGGACTTCGGCGACCAGATAGCCGCCGCCGCCCGCCTCGCCCAGCAGCGCCCCGAGGTCGGCGAACTCCTCCGCGGCCAGTACCGGGTCGTCCTGCTGGACGAGTACCAGGACACCTCCGTCGCCCAGCGCCTGATGCTCGCCGGCCTGTTCGGCGCGGGCCCCGAGGAAGCAGACCCCGAGGGCGCTGGCCGCGCGGACGTAGGCCCCGGGGGCGCGGGCCCTGGGGGCGCAGCCCGGCCCGGCCGGGGCGGCGGCCACCCGGTGACCGCCGTCGGCGACCCCTGCCAGGCCATCTACGGCTGGCGCGGCGCCTCCGTCGCCAACCTCGACGACTTCCCCCGGCACTTCCCGAAGGCCGACGGCCGCCCCGCCGACCGCTACGCGCTCAGCGAGAACCGCCGCAGCGGCGGCCGGCTGCTCGCCTTCGCCAACGAGCTCGCCGCCCCGCTGCGCGCCATGCACGAGGGCGTCGAGGCGCTGCGCCCGGCCCCCGGCGCCGAACAGGACGGCTTCGTACGGGCCGCGCTGCTGCCCACCCGCGCCGAGGAGGTCGACTGGCTCGCCGACTCGATCGCCCACCTGGTGCGCACCGGCACCGCGCCCGGCCGGATCGCCGTGCTCTGCCGGGGCGGCGCGGCCTTCCCCGACATCCACGCCGCGCTCGTCGCCCGCGAGGTCCCGGTCGAGGTGGTCGGCCTCGGCGGGCTGCTGCACCTGCCCGAGGTGGCCGACCTGGTGGCGGTCTGCGAGGTGCTCCAGGACCCGACCGCCAACGCCGCCCTGGTGCGCCTGCTGATCGGCCCGCGCTGGCGGATCGGCCCGCGCGACCTCGCCCTGCTCGGCCGCCGGGCCGCCGAACTGGTGCGCACCGAGCGGCCCGAGGGCGTGGCGGCGCTGGCCGCGGCCGTCGCCGAGGCCGACCCCACCGAGGTGGTCTCGCTGGCCGACGCCGTGGAGACCTTCCTCGACGCGGACCAGCCCGACGACCTGCCGTTCTCCGCCGAGGCCAGGGTGCGCTTCGCCCGGCTCGCCGCCGAACTGCGCGAGCTGCGCCGCTCGCTGGCCGACCCGCTGATGGACGTGCTGCACCGGGTGCTGACCGTCACCGGCCTGGAGGTCGAGCTGTCCGCCTCCCCGCAGGCGCTGGCCGCCCGCCGGCGGGAGACCCTGCACGCCTTCCTGGACGTCGCCGCCTCCTTCGCCGACCTCGACGGCGACCCGGGCCTGGCCGCCTTCCTCGGCTTCCTGCGCGCCGCCCAGGAGTACGAGCGCGGCCTGGACAGCAGCCTGCCCGGCGGCGAGGACACCGTGAAGGTGCTCACCGCGCACAAGTCCAAGGGCCTGGAGTGGGACGTGGTGGCCGTCCCCGGCCTGGTGAAGGGCGCGTTCCCCTCCGGCAGCCCGCGCGAACGCTGGACCAGCACCAAGCGCGTGCTCCCGCACGCCCTGCGCGGCGACGCCGCGACCCTGCCCGACGTGCGCGGCGGCTGGACGTCCAAGTCGATGGCCGCGTTCAAGAAGGAGCTGGCCGAGCACTCCGGCACCGAGGAACTGCGCCTGGGCTACGTCGCGTTCACCCGCCCCCGCGCCCTACTGCTGGCCTCCGGGCACTGGTGGGGGCCGAGCCAGAAGACCGTCCGCGGCCCGTCCGCGTTCCTGGAGCAGCTGCGCGCCCACTGCGAGCGGCCCGGCGCCGGCGAGGTCGAGCACTGGGCCGAGCAGCCGGAGAAGGGCGCCCAGAACCCGGCGCTGGCCGCCGCCGTCGAGCACCCCTGGCCGCTGCCGCTGGACCCGGCCGCCCAGCACGCCCGCCGCCGGGTCGCCGAGGTGGTGCGCGGCCGGCTGGCCGGACGGCCCGCCGCCGAGGCGGAACCCATGGCCGTCGAGGACCAGCGCCAGGTCGCCTCCTGGGACCGCGACCTGACCGCGCTGCTGGGGGAGTTGGAGCGCTCCCGGCGCACCGCCCGCGAGGTGCCGCTGCCGCCCTCGCTGTCCGCCACCCAGCTGCTGCGCCTGGCCGCCGACCCGGACGGCTTCGCGCACGAGCTGGCCCGGCCGATGCCGCGCCCCCCGCAGCCCGCCGCCCGGCGCGGCACCCGCTTCCACGCCTGGGTGCAGTCCCGGATCGAGCCGCTGCTGCTGATCGAGCCCGGCGCGCTGCCCGGCGCCGACGACGACGGCATCGAGGACGAGCGGGACCTGGAGCAGCTCAAGGAGGCGTTCCTGCGCACCCCGTACGCCCACCGCCGGCCGTACCGGGTGGAGGCCCCGTTCCAGCTGGTGCTCGCGGGCCGGGTGGTGCGCGGCCGGATCGACGCGGTCTACCGGGACGGTGACGGGGTGTCGGAATCCAGTGGTGCGTCACGCTACGAAGTGGTGGACTGGAAGACCCACCGGGAGGAGACCGCCGACCCGCTGCAGCTCGCGGTCTACCGGCTGGCCTGGGCGGAGCAGGCGGGCGTTGATCCCGAGCAGGTCACGGCGTCGTTCCTGTACGTCCGCAGCGGACGGATCGTACGTCCGGAGCGACTTCCCGACCGAAAAGAGTTGGAACGGCTCCTGATCGGGAACAGTGACTAATGAGTCACGCAGAGCACCCAAGTCATCGCGCCGACGTCCGAAACCTGTGCGTCGTGCACGTTTCGCGCCTATTGTGGGGTCGGTAACCGGTCAACCCCCGTACTCCGGCCGCCGGCGAGGCCCGCATTCCCTAACCCTCAGTCATCGCCGCAGGTGCCCACGGGCATCGGCGTCTTCCGCTGGAGAGACCGAAGTTGAGCGCGACCGGATGGATCAGAGAGCGGTTCACCGGGCCGACCCCGGGACCCGCACCGGGCACGACCGGCACCTGGCCGAGGACGGCGCTCGCGCTGCCCTTCCTCGGCATGGCGCTGATCGTCGTCCTCGACTACCTCAGCGGCACCGAGGTGACGGTCGAACCCGCCCTCACCGCCGTACCCGCGCTGGCCGCCGTGGTCAGCCACCGCACCTGGTACCCGCTCGTCATCGGCCTGGGCACCGAGGCGGCGGCCTTCCTGATGGCCCTGCGCAGCAACGCGCTCGGCGAGTCCGTGCACACCGCCAGCGTCATTGCGATCCTGCTGGTCGCCACGATCGGCTGGGTCAGCGCCACCCTGCGACTGCGCCAGGAACGCGCCCTGGCCGACGCCCAGTTGGTCGCCTCGATCGCCCGCCGGGTGCTGCTGCGGCCCGTCCCCGAACGGGTCGGCAGCGTGCGCGCCGCCGTCCACTACGAGGCCGCCGCCGCCCACGCCCGGATCGGCGGCGACCTGTACGAGGTCGTCAACACCCGGCACGGGGTGCGGGCCGTGGTCGGCGACGTCCGCGGCAAGGGACTCGGCGCGGTCGAGACCGCCGCCGCCGTCCTCGGCGCCTTCCGCGAGGCCGCCCACCAGGAGCCCGCCCTCGACCGGGTGGCCGGCTGGCTGGCCGTCAGCCTCGACCGGGCCCTGCACGAGAACGACCACCCCGGCGTGGAGGAGGAGTTCGTCACCCTGGTCCTGATCGGGGTCGGACCGGACGGCGCGGCCGAACTCGTCAACTGCGGCCACCCCGCGCCGCTGCTGCTCCGCGGCGGCCTGGTCCACCCGCTCGAACTCGCCGAGACCGTACCGCCGTTGGGCGTGCTCGACCCGGCCGACGTGCGCCCCCCGGTGCACCGGGTACCGCTGCTGGCCGGCGACCGGGTGCTGCTGTTCACCGACGGGGTGATCGAGGCCCGCGACCGCTCCGGCACCTTCTACCCGCTCGCCGAGCGCTTCCCGCGCTGCGCCGACGGCCGCCCCGCGGACGTCCTGCAGCGGCTGCACGAGGACGTGGTGCGCCACGTCGGGCGCCAGCTCGGCGACGACGCGGCCATGCTGCTCCTGCAGTACGACCCGACCCAGCCCGCCCTCGCCCACCTGCCCCAGCAGGCCGACGCCCTGGTCAAGCGCTAGCCAGGGCGCTTTACAGCGACACCCGGACCAGCAGCGGCCGGTGGTCCGACACCCCGGCGTGCGGCGCCGCCGCCGGGCCCACCACGGCCCGCGGCACGCCGACCGCCAGCACGTGGTCGAACTGCACCGCCGGCCGGTGCGCCGGATAGGTCGGCGTGCGCGCCAGGTCGTACCAGCCCTGCAACCGGGCCCGCGGCTCGCGCACCCGCCGCCGGCGCGCGGTGCCCAGTGCGGCGCCCAGCGCCGGCCGGGCCCGCCGGGCCGCCCGCAGCTCCCGCACCCGCACCCGCGGCGCGGTGCGCTCCAGCGCCGTCGCCCCGCCAAGCACCGTGCGCGGCACCGCGCCGATCAGGTTGAAGTCCCCCAGCACCAGGTACGGCTGCGGCAGGTCGGCGATCCAGCGCCGGATCCCGGCCAGCTGCGCCATGTTCCAGCCCGGCACGAAGGACAGGTGCGCGGCCACCACGGTGAACGGCCCGCGCTCGCCCTCCAGTACGGCCGCCAGCGCGGCCCGGGGCTCGTCCGGCACCGGGGTCAGCCCGCGCCGCCCGGCCACCCGCAGCGGCAGTCCGAACGGAGCGGGGGCGAACCGGCGGGCCCGCCAGTGCCGCACCGGGAGCCTGGTCAGCAGCGCCGTGCCGTACGAGGGCGGGGCGCCGTCGCCGATCTCGGCCGGCCCGTACACCCGCAGCCCGTCCGGCCCGGACGGCTCCCGCACCCAGCCGGCCACCGGCGCCGGGCGCCCGTGCAGCGCGGCGGCGAAGCGCCAGTCGCCGGCGCCCATCGCCGCGGCCGCCACCGCCGCCTGGTCGGTGCCGCCCGAGCGCGCCTGGTGCCGGTCCACCTCCTGGAGGGCCAGCACGTCGGCGTCCAGCGCGGCCACCGCCTCGGCCAACGGGGCGCCCGCGTCGGCCGGATAGGGCAGCGGGGTGCCGTCCGGGGCGAGCGGCTGGCCGTGCAACAGGTTGAAGGTGGCGATGCGCAACTGGCTCACACCGCACGACGGTACCGGAGGGGGCGCGGCTTGAGGCCGTGGGGCATACCGGGTATACATACTGAGTATGTCCATCCGCCACGGTCTGCTCGCCCTGCTCGACCAGGGCCCCCGCTACGGCTACCAGCTGCGCACCGAGTTCGAGGCGCGCACCGGCGCCACCTGGCCGCTCAACGTCGGGCAGGTCTACACCACCCTGTCCCGGCTGGAGCGCGACGGCCTGGTCGAGGCCGCCGGAGAGGACGAGGAGGGCCACCAGTTCTACGCCGTCACCGACGCCGGCCGCACCGAGCTGCGGGCCTGGTTCGACACCCCGGTGCCCCGCACCAACCCCCCGCGCGACGAACTGGCCATCAAGCTCGCGATGGCCGTGACCGTCCCCGGGGTGGACGTCTCCGGCGTCGTCCAGGGCCAGCGCCGGCACAGCATCAAGGCCCTCCAGGACTACACCCGGCTCAAGGGCCGCGCCCTCGCGGGCGAGACCAGACCCGGTGCCGTGCCCTCCGAGAGCAACGAACTCGCCTGGCTGCTCGTCCTCGACCAGCTGATCTTCCAGACCGAGGCCGAGATCCGCTGGCTCGACCACTGCGAGACCCGGCTCGCCCAGCAGGCCGAACTCCGGCAGGCCGAGGCCGCCGAAGCCGCCCGCGACGGCGCCGCGAAACCCAAGCGGCTCGGCCGCCGCACCCGCGCCTGAGGCGTACCCGCGCCCAGTGCCCGCGCCGAGCCGCACCCGCGCCCCGGCGGTGCCCGGCCACCCGACACCGGCCGGCGCCCCGGCGGCGCCCCACCCGTAACCAGCCGTCCCAGCACAAGGGGGGAACCGTGTCCCACACCCAACAGCCCCGGCCGACACCGGTGCTGCACCTGGAGAACGTCACCCGCGTCCACGGCCAGGGCGCCGCCGAGGTCCAGGCCCTGCGCGGCGTCGACCTCAAGGTCCACCCCGGCGAGTTCGTCGCCGTCATGGGCCCCTCCGGCTCCGGCAAGTCCACCCTGCTCACCCTGGCCGGCGGCCTCGACAGCCCGACCGCCGGGCAGGTCCTGGTCGAGGGCGTCGCCCTCGGCGGGCTCACCCGCAAGAAGCTCGCCCAGGTCCGCCGCCGCTCCATCGGCTACGTCTTCCAGGACTACAACCTGATACCGGCCCTCACCGCCGCCGAGAACATCTCGCTGCCGCGCGAACTCGACGGCGTCTCCGCCCGCGCCGCCCGCCGCGAAGCCCTCGCCGCCCTGGAGGAGCTCGGCATCCCCGAACTCGCCGACCGCTTCCCCGACGACATGTCCGGCGGCCAGCAGCAGCGCGTCGCCATCGCCCGCGCCCTGATCGGCGACCGACGCCTCGTCCTCGCCGACGAACCCACCGGCGCCCTCGACTCCACCACCGGCGAAGCCGTCCTCGCCGTACTGCGCGCCCGCTGCGACGCCGGCGCCGCCGCCATGATGGTCACCCACGAGGCCCGGCACGCCGCCTGGGCCGACCGCGTCGTCTTCCTGCGCGACGGCCGCATGGTCGACGAGTCCGTCAGCCAGGACGCCGCCAGCCTGCTCGTCAGCGCCGCCGCCAACAGCCAGGCCGCCGGCAGCGAGCAGGTGGACGAGTGAAGCCCAGCGCCTGGCGGCTCGCCCTGCGCATCGCCCGCCGCGACGCCCTGCGCGCCAAGGGCCGCAGCGCCCTGGTCGTCGCCATGGTCGCGCTGCCCGTCCTCGGCGTCACCGGCGCCGACGTGTTCTTCCGCAGCGCCACCCTCGAACCCGCCGAACGCGTCGTCCGCACCATGGGCCGCGCCGACGCCCACCTGGAGATGACCGACCGCGGCGGCTCCGTCCTGCAGGCCCCCGACCCGAGCGACCAGTCCTACCGGGTCATCAACCCCAAGTACGAGGCCAAGGACGGCGCCGCCCCGCAGTACACCCCCGCCCAGCAGCGCTCCCGCGACACCGAACCCGCCCTGCTCGCCCAGCAGTTGCTGCCGCCCGGCACCGCCCTGGTGCCCCACGTCGAAGGCCCGCAGGCCGCCGCCAGCAGCACCGCGGGCCTGCTCACCACCCGCACCGGCGAGGCCGACCTGACCGACCCGGTCTGGCACGGCCTGGTCGACGTGGTCGAGGGCAGCGCCCCCGTGAACGACCAACAGGCCGCCGTCACCCGCGAGTTCCTCAACCGCTCCGGCCTGCGGATCGGCGACCGCACCACCGTCCGCGGCCTGGAGTCCAGCCCCTTCACCATCACCGCCGTCGTCGAGTACCCCGGCGACCTCAAGAACACCGAGATCCTCGCCCGCCCCGGCACCCTGGTCGGCAGACTCCCGAACGCCGGCCCGGACCAGGGCCACGACTCCGACCCCGCCGCCCGCTGGCTGGTCAAGCTCCCGGCCGGCGCCGCCCTCGACTGGGCGAAGGTCACCGAACTCAACGGCTACGGCTTCCTCGTGGCCTCCCGCACCGTCATGCTCGACCCGCCCCCGCGCGCCGACGTGCCCTACTACACCGAGCTGGACCGGATCCGCGGCGCCAGCGGCACCGCCCTGCTCGACCGCACCTCCGTCGTCATCCTCGGCACCGTCGTCGGCATGGCCCTGCTGGAGATCGTCCTCCTCGCGGGCCCCGCCTTCGCCGTCGGGGCCCGACGCTCGCGCCGGCAGCTCGGACTGCTCGCCGCCGCGGGCGGTGACCGCGCCAACGTCCGCGCGGTCGTCCTCGGCGGCGGTGTCGTCCTCGGCCTCACCGGCGCCGCCCTCGGCCTCGGCCTCGGCGTCGGCCTGGTCGCCCTGCTGCGCACCCAGGCCGAGGAGTACTCCGGCGCCCGCTTCGGCCACTTCAACCTCCAGCCGCTCGACCTGCTCGGCGTCCTCCTGGTCGGCCTGGTCACCGGACTGCTCGCCGCCATCGTGCCCGCCGTCCAGGCCTCCCGGCAGGACGTCGTCTCCGCGCTCACCGGCCGCGACTCGCTCAAACCCCCGAGCCGCAGACTGGCCCTGCTCGGCCTGCTGATGCTCGCCGGCGGCGCCGCCCTCGCCCTGCTCGGCGCGACCAGCGGCTTCTCCAGCCGCACCCTCGCCGTCCTCGGCGGCTCGCTCGTCGCCGAACTCGGCATGGTCGCCCTCACCCCGTACCTGGTCGGCCTGTTCGGCAAGCTCGGCCGCTGGCTCTCGCTCGGCCCCCGGCTCGCCCTGCGCGACTCCGTCCGCCACCGCGGCCGCACCGCACCCGCCGTCGCCGCCGTGATGGCCGCCGTCGCCGGCTCCGTCGCCGTCAACGTCTTCCTCGCCAGCTACGACGAGCAGTACCGCCGCGAGTACGCCGCCGCCGGCCCGGCCGGCGCCGTCCTCCTCAACAGCGGCTACGGCAACACCACCGAGGCCAAGCTGCTGCCGCAGATGCGCGACACCGTGGAACGCTCCATCCCCGGCCTCGGCCCGCGCGCCGACGTCTCCCACGTCGACCTCAAGGGCGACTGCCGGTCCGGCGCCTACTGCGGCTACATCCAGGTCATGCCGCCCAAGGAGCGGCGCTGCCCGGTCTTCGACCGCGACAACCAGGCCGGACCGGACGAGATCAAGCGGGTGATGAGCACCGACCCGCGCTGCCAGATCCACGAACGCGGCGGCAGCCAGTACGGCGACCTCGCGGCCGGCGACGCCACCCTGCTGCGCAACCTCTACGGCGTCACCGACCCGGCGGCCGTTCAGGCCCTCGCCGCCGGCAAGGCCGTGGTCTTCGACCCGCGCTACTACAAGGACGGCAAGGTCGCCCTGCGGTTCACCGAGCCGGTTGCCGCGGGCGCCGACGGCTCCACCCCCAAGCCCAAGGAGACCGAGACCGAGGTCGACGCCGTCCTCGCCCCCTCCGTGCTGCCGGCCCCCGGCCAACTCGTCATCACCCCGGACACCGCCACCCGCCTCGGTTTCAGGACCAGCCCGGCCGGCTCGGTCTGGCTCCCCGCGGCCGCACCCTCCGACGGCGACCAGCAGAAGGCCGACGGCGCGCTCGCCAAGCTCACCGACCGCACCGTCCTCGGCGTCGAACGCGGCTACCAGTCCAAGGCCGGACTCATCGGCCTCGGCCTGGCCGGCTTCGCCGCCCTCGTCGCCCTCGGCGCGGCCGGCATCGCCACCGGACTGGCCGCCGCCGACTCCCAGCGCGACCTCACCACCCTCGCCGCGGTCGGCGCCGAACCGCGCATCCGGCGCTCGCTGTCCGGCTTCCAGTGCGGGGTGATCGCCGCCATGGGCACCCTGCTCGGCGTCGTCAGCGGCGTGGTGCCGGCGGTCGCCCTGCGCAAGGTCCAGGGACTCGCGGCCGGCTACCCGGGCATCAGCCCGGAGGAACTCGCCAACAAGGGGGCCGTGGTCTTCCCCTGGCCCACCATCGCCGCCACCGTCGTGGTGCTGCCGCTGCTCGCGGCCGGCCTGGCCGCGCTGCTCACGCGCTCGCGGATCTCGCTGCTGCGCCGCACCGGCTGAGGGCCGCACCGGCTGAGGGCCGGGCTCGGCTCCCGCCGGCCGTCACCCCCGTCCGCCGCTCCCGGCGGCGGGGGTGACGGAGGTTACAGGCCCGACGGCGTCCGGCACCCGGAGGGCCGGGGCGGGCACCCGTACAGGCGAACTACAGTCGTCGGTATGACGAGTACCCCGGACAGCGCCGTCCGCTCCTACATCGACCAGCACCAGGCCGCCTTCCTCGCCGACCTCTCCGAGTGGCTGGCGATCCCCTCCGTCTCCGCCGACCCGGAGCGCGCCGGCGACGTGCGCCGCTCCGCGGACTGGCTGGCCGCCAAGCTGCGCGAGACCGGCTTCCCGGTGGCCGAGGTGTGGGAGACCGACGGGCTGCCGGCGGTGTTCGCCGAATGGCCGTCCGGGGACGAGTCCGCGCCGACCGTCCTGGTCTACGGGCACCACGACGTGCAGCCCGCGGCGAAGGAGGACGGCTGGGACACCGAGCCGTTCGCCCCGACAGTGGTCGGCGGCCGGCTGTACGCGCGCGGCGCCGCCGACGACAAGGGCCAGGTGTTCTTCCACACCCTTGGGGTGCGCGCCCACCTGGCCGCCACCGGCCGCACCGCGCCGGCCGTCAACCTCAAGCTGCTGATCGAGGGCGAGGAGGAGTCCGGCTCGCCGCACTTCGCCGACCTGGTCCGGCGCGAGGCCGGGCGGCTGGCCGCCGACGTGGTGGTCATCTCCGACACCGGCATGTGGTCCGAGACCACCCCGACCGTCTGCACCGGCATGCGCGGCCTCGCCGACGCCCAGCTCGACCTGTACGGCCCGGACACCGACATCCACTCCGGCTCCTTCGGCGGCGCCGTGCCCAACCCGGCTGAGGTCGCGGCCGAGCTGGCCGCCGCCCTGCACGACGCCGACCGCAGGGTCGCGATCCCGGGCTTCTACGACGGGGTCGTCGAGCTGACCGAGCGCGAGCGCGAGCTGTTCGCCGAACTGCCGTTCGACGAGGCGCAGTGGCTGCGCGTCGCCAAGTCGTACGGCACCCGCGGCGAGGCCGGGTACACCACCCTGGAGCGGGTCTGGGCCCGGCCCACCGCCGAGGTCAACGGCATCTGGGGCGGCTACACCGGCCCCGGCGGCAAGACCATCGTGCCGTCCTCGGCGCACCTCAAGCTGTCCTTCCGGCTGGTCGCCGGGCAGGAGGTGGAGAAGGTCCGCGAGGCCGTCCGCTCCTGGGTCGCCGAGCAGGTCCCCGAGGGCGTCCGGTACGAGCTGGTCTTCCCCGGCGCGACCCGGCCCTGCCTGACCCCGCTGGACCACCCGGCGCTGCAGTCCACCGTCCGCGCGATGGGCCGCGCCTTCGGGCAGAAGATCCTCTTCACCCGCGAGGGCGGCTCCGGCCCCGCCGCCGACCTCCAGGACGTGCTGGGCGCGCCGGTGCTGTTCCTCGGCATCTCGGTGCCCTCGGACGGCTGGCACTCGGTCAACGAGAAGGTCGAGCTGGACCTGCTGGCCAAGGGCGTCGAGACCGCCGCCTACCTGTGGGGCGACCTGGCCGAGAACTTCCGGCCCGGCGCGTGAGCGGGCGGGCCCACCGCCGAGGGACGCGCGTCGGGCGCGTGAGCGGGCCCACCGTCGACGGGCGCGTGAGCGGGCCCACCGTCGACGGGCGCGCGAGCCGCTCCGAGCGGCACGGCAGTCAGATCACTCATCCGGATGATTCACCACGTGGGGATGGAACGACGTGAGCACCGAGCCTGAGACCGAGCGCCCGCGAGCCCTGGCCCTGGCCAGGGCCGGGGTGGAGCGGGCCGCCGAGCACCGGTTCGACGAGCCGTGGCTGGCCGCGGCCTGGAGCCACCCCGCCACCCGGGTGCTGCCGATCGCCGGGGGCGAGGTCTTCGTCGTGGACACCGCCGAGGGCACCGAACTCGTCCTGCTGCCCTCCTTCGAGGCGCCGCAGACCGGGGACCGCTACTTCCTCGGCACCGACCGGGACGGCGTCTCGTACTTCGCGCTGGCCGGCGAGAGCCTGCCCGGCCGGCTGGACGGCGATGCCCGCCCCGCCGGGCTGCGCGAGGTCGGCGCGATGCTGTCCGACCGGGACGCCGGGCTGCTGGTGCACGCCGTCGCCCTGGAGCACTGGCACCGGCTGCACAGCTTCTGCTCGCGCTGCGGCCACCCCACCGAGAAGGCGGGCGCCGGGCACGTGCGGCGCTGCACCTCCTGCGCGGCGGAGCACTACCCGCGCACCGACCCGGCGGTGATCATGGTGATCACCGACGAGCAGGACCGCTGCCTGCTCGGCCGCCAGGCGCTCTGGCCGGAGGGCCGCTGGTCCACGCTGGCCGGCTTCGTCGAGCCGGGGGAGTCGATCGAACAGGCGGTCGCCCGCGAGGTGCACGAGGAGGCGGGGGTGCGGGTCGGCGAGGTCCGCTACGTCGCCAGCCAGCCCTGGCCGTTCCCGTCCAGCCTGATGCTCGGCTTCACCGGCAAGGCGCTGCCCGGCGGCACCGAGATCACCGTGGACGGCGAGGAACTGGCCGAGGCGCGCTGGTTCTCCCGTGAGGAGCTGCGGGCCGGGATGGAGGCCGGGGAGATCCTGCCGCCCTCCGGCATCTCGATCGCCCGCCACCTGGTCGAGCTCTGGTACGGCGAGCCGCTGCCCTCGGCGGCGCGCTGGTAGTCCCGGACTCCGGTCGGCCGGTCGTCCGGGCATCCGGTCGTCCGAGCATCCGGTAATCCGGTCTGCATTTCCGGTACGCCCGGGGAGAAGGGGGCGCGTGGCTCTGGCCGCGCGCCCCCAATTTCCTTTCCGAGCTCTTCCCGAACCCGCCACGAGCGTCTGTTCGTAACCGGACGGGCCAGTTCTGCTACCGCGGGACGCTCCGGAGCCCCCACCGTCAACCCGCGCGGACGACATTGCCGGAAACGGCTGAAACCGCGTCACCGCGCTCGCTACATTCACTCGGGTGACAATCCCCCGGGGCACCGCCCAATCCCCCAAATACCAGCGCCTCGCCGCCGACCTGCGCCGCCGGATCGCCGAAGGCGAGTTCACCGCCAACGCCGCCCTCCCGGTCGAGAGCGAACTGGAACGCCAGTACGGCGTCGCCCGCAACACCGTCCGCCTCGCCGTCGACGTCCTGGTCAACGAAGGCCGACTGGTCCGCCTCCAGGGCAAGGGCACCTACCTGCGCGAACACCCCGTGCTCGACCACCGCGCCTACGGACCCACGCTGGCCCCCGCACCGCGCGACTGCCTCGCCGCCCCCTCCACCGTCTACCTCGGCGAAGCCGCCGAAGCCGGGCGCGAACTCAGCACCGACTTCGAGATGATGATCGTCCGGGCCCGCGTGGACATCGCCGAACGCCTCGGGCTGCGCCCCGGCGAGGCCATCGTCGTCCGCCGCCAGCTGCGCCTGCTCGACCGCGAGCCGTACTCCATCGAGGAGAGCCACTACCGGGCCGGACTCGCGGCCGGCACCCCGCTGATGGAACCCGACCCCGTCGAAGGCGGCGACGAAGCCGTCCTCGCCACCCTCGGCCGCACCGAGATCGGCGCCGTCGACCACCTCGTCGCCCGGATGCCCGGCCCCGAGGAGGCCCAGTGGTTCCAGGGCGGCCCCGGCGTCCCGCTGATGGTCCAGACCCGCGTCACCTACGACCGGCGCGGCCCCGTCCGGGTCATCGAGACCCGCTATTCCGCCGACCGCAGCCGACTCGTCTACGGCATCGGCGACCTCGGCGCGCGCACCACCCTGCCCGCCCCCGCCGCCCCCGTCGACCCCGCCCGGGCCGACGCGCAGTGACGCGCGCCGACCCCGGGGCCCGGGTGGACCGGGGCGGATCCCGGCGGCCCGTGGCTGCCCCGGACGGGCCCCGGCGGACCGCGGCGGGTCAGGCCGCGAGGGCCTTCTTGACCTGGATCAGGCTCGGGTTCGTCATCACGACCTGCTCCCCGCCGCCCACCGGCTGCACCAGCACCGTCGGCACCGTCTGGTTGCCGCCGTTCACCGACTCGACGAAGGCCGCCGACGCCGGGTCCTCCTCGATGTTGATCTCGGTGTAGCCGATGCCCTCGCGGTCCAGCTGGCTCTTGAGCCGGTTGCAGTAACCACACCAGGTCGTGCTGTACATCGTCACGGTGCCGGACATCGAGGGGGCTCCTTCGAAAGAGGGGTTCGTACGTTCTGACAGCCGCAACGTCCACCGGGCGGCAGTCATTCCGGCCCCAGGACGCACGGAGCAGAGCGATCATCCTGCGATCGCACCGGGCCTGTGGACAACCCCGCCCCCGTTGTCCCAGCGGGCTGAGAGGATGGAACGCATGCAGGAAGACCTCTTGAGCGGCAGCCCCTACGACGGCCCCCACGGCTCCCCCTGGGCCGACCCCGGCACCGCCACGGGCCCCGACGCCGTCCTCGCCGGGCTCGACCCCGAACAGCGCGCCGTCGCCACCGCCCTGCACGGCCCCGTCTGCGTCCTCGCCGGCGCCGGCACCGGCAAGACCCGCGCGATCACCCACCGCATCGCCTACGGCGTGCGCAGCGGCGTCTACCAGCCCCAGCAGGTCCTCGCCGTGACCTTCACCGCCCGCGCCGCCGGCGAGATGCGCGGCCGGCTGCGCCAGCTCGGCGCCGACGGCGTCCAGGCCCGCACCTTCCACGCCGCCGCCCTGCGCCAGCTCCAGTACTTCTGGCCCCGCGCCATCGGCGGCCCGGTGCCCCAACTGCTCGAACGCAAGGTCCAGCTCGTCGCCGAGGCCGCCGGCCGCTGCGGACTGCGCGTCCAGCGCACCGAACTGCGCGACCTCACCGCCGAGATCGAATGGGCCAAGGTCACCCAGACCGCCCCCGAGGACTACCCCGCCGCCGTCGCCAAGTCCGGCCGCGAGGCCCCCCGCGACCCGGCCGAGACCGCCCAGGTCTACCGCGTCTACGAGGAGACCAAGACCCGCCGCGGCAACATCGACTTCGAGGACGTCCTGCTGCTCACCGCCGCCATCCTGGAGGACCGGCCCGACATCGCCGACCAGGTCCGCAGCCAGTACCGGCACTTCACCGTCGACGAGTACCAGGACGTCTCCCCGCTCCAGCAGCGCCTGCTCGACCGGTGGACCGGCGACGGCGGCGGCGCCAGCCTGTGCGTCGTCGGCGACGCCAGCCAGACCATCTACTCCTTCACCGGCGCCACCCCCGACTACCTGCTCAACTTCCGCAGCCGCCACCCCGAGGCCACCGTCGTCAAGCTCGTCCGCGACTACCGCTCCACCCCCCAGGTCGTCCACCTCGCCAACGGACTGCTCTCCCAGGCCCGCGGCGAGGCCGCCCGCCACCGCCTCGAACTCGTCTCTCAGCGCGAGGCCGGCCCCGAACCCGTCTACACCGAGTACGAGGACGAACCCACCGAGGCCGAGACCACCGCCCGCCGGATCAAGGACCTCATCGCCGCCGGCGTGCGTGCCAGCGAGATCGCCGTCCTGTTCCGCACCAACGGCCAGTCCGAGGTCTACGAACAGGCCCTCGCCGACCTCGGCGTCCCCTACCAGCTCAAGGGCGCCGAACGCTTCTTCGAACGCCCCGAGGTCCGCGACGCAGGAGTGCTGCTGCGCGGCGCCGCCCGCGCCGCCGCCGACCCCCTCACCGCCGGCGCCCCCGACCTGGCCGGCCAGGTCCGCGCCGTCCTCGCCAGCCGCGGCTTCACCCCCGAACCGCCCGCCGGTTCCGGCGCCGTCCGCGACCGCTGGGAGTCCCTCGCCGCCCTCGTCCGGCTCGCCGAGGAGTTCGAGCGCACCCGCACCGCCGAAGGCCTGGACACCGACCTCGCCGCCTATGTCGCCGAACTCGACGCCCGCGCCGCCGCCCAGCACGCCCCCGCCGTCGAAGGCGTCACCCTCGCCTCCCTGCACGCCGCCAAAGGCCTCGAATGGGACGCCGTCTTCCTCGTCGGCCTCACCGAGGGCACCCTGCCGATCATCTACGCCAAGACCGACGAACAGATCGAGGAGGAACGCCGCCTCCTCTACGTCGGCGTCACCCGCGCCCGCAAGCACCTCAGCCTCTCCTGGGCCCTCTCCCGCTCCCCGGGCGGCCGCGCCTCCCGCAAGCCCAGCCGCTTCATGGACGGGCTGCGCCCCGGCTCCGCCGCCCCGGGCGCGCGCACCGGTGCGCGGGGCGGGCGGGGGAGCGTCGAGGCCGGCGAGCGCTCCGCCGCCCGGCGGGTCCGCGGCCCGGTCAAGTGCCGGGTCTGCGACAAGGCGCTCACCGACGCCGTCGAACGCAAGCTGCGCCGCTGCGAGGACTGCCCGTCCACGATGGACGAGGCGCTCTACGAACGCCTGCGCGAGTGGCGGGCCGCCCAGGCCAAGGGGCAGGGCGTCCCGGCGTACGTGGTGTTCACCGACGCGACGCTGATGGCGATCGCCGAGGACGTGCCCGCGAACCGGCAGGAACTGGCCGTGATCTCGGGGGTCGGCGCCATGAAGCTGGACAAGTACGGGGCCGCCGTGCTCTCGTTGTGTGCGGGGGAGGAGCCCGAGGAGGATCCGGACGGCGTCGAGGACGACGGTCCGGTCGATCCGGCGTGAGCCGGCACGGGCGCAGTCCAGGGGACTGCTCGGGGGACTTCGCAACCGCCGCGGAACGTCGCGCGGGCCGCGCCGTCGATGGCGTCGCGTGAACTCGCGTGAAAAATAGTTTGCGCGGCGTACCGGGAGCGCAATAGCCTGCCGGAGCGGTCAAGGGGACGAGGTCGCACGGGGTGAAACCTGTGCCGATTCCCCCCACGCCACACAGCTGCACCACACAGCTTCACCAGCTTCACCAGCTTCACCGAGACAGACATCCGAACATTCGGAGCCAGGGAAACCAGGCTCCGCGAGACGCCGAGAGGAGGCGAAGACAGTGGGAAACATCATGATCACCAAAATGACTGGCCAGACCGTTGTCGCTGCCTCCCTGCGTGCCGCCCGTCTGCGGGCGCTCGCCGAGCTCGGTGGAACCGGTCTGGGTCTCGACACCACCGGTGTCTCCGTCGCCTCCGCTGTCAGTGGTCTTGGACACACTGATCTGTGCCTCACGGGCGGCAGGAGTGTCGAAGGCACCTTCGTCGAGACCGGTCTGTCCCGTGGCTGGGCGCAGGTCGGCGCGTCGCGTCCCGAGTGCGACGAGCGACCGCTCCAGGCACCGAAGGCAGTCGTAGTCGCCGCCATGCATGGCGACTATGCGCAGGTCATCGGTGCCGGAAACGCCCAGAAGCAGAACGAGCAGCAGATCAACCAGGCCAAGGCCGCCTTTATCGGCGCCGAGGCCATCCGGATGCGGGCCTTCCGCGGGCCTGAACCCTGGAGAGAACGAACCTGAGCCAGCCTCAGGTCGGCACCTCCAGGGCCGCGGAACCCGTCACACCGGGATCCGCGGCCCTTCTGTTTTGTCCGGTACGCAAGACCACCCAGGCCCCCCGGGGCCTCCGGCCCAGCACCACCAGTCCACTGGGCCGGAACCACTGAGAAGACGAGGAAGACGCCCACAGTGTCCACGGTCATCACGCCGCCCATCCCGTCCGTACCGCCGACAAGCCAGATCACCAAGGCCGACCAGGCCGACCCTCCGGAGGTTCCGTTCATGCAGCTCAACTCGATCGAGCAGGCCGAGGCGCTCGGGCTCCCCATCCCCTGCCGCGCCTTCGACCCCGAGGTCTTCTTCGCCGAGACGCCCGCCGACGTCGAGTACGCGAAGTCCCTCTGCGGCACCTGCCCGGTGAAGGAGGCCTGCCTCGCGGGCGCCCTGGAGCGGCGCGAGCCGTGGGGCGTCTGGGGCGGCGAACTGTTCGTCCAGGGTGTCGTCGTGGCCCGCAAGCGGCCGCGTGGGCGTCCGCGCAAGACCGAGGTCATGGCGTGAACCCCGCCCACGACGCCAGGGCAGTCCGCCGGGGAGAGCAGCCCCCGCTGGACAGCGCCCTCCGCCGATCCGTACGGATCGCCGCCGCCAAGGCCGACGCAGCAGCCCGCACCGTCCCATTTCCGAGCACGCACCACGAGCAGGACCACCACATGACCCCCGCCGCCATCGATCCGACCGTCCGCGCCGAGCAGACCACCGAACTTCAGATCCAGAACAGGACCCTCGAAATGCAACTCCTGCATGAATCCCTGGCCCGTGCCCATATGCAAGACAGGCTCCACGAGGCCGAGGAACAACGCCTCGTCAGCCGGGTCGTCCGGGCCCGCAAGCTCCGGCAGCGGGCCGAGCGGGCCTCGCTGCGCGCCCGCAAGGCGCTCGCCGTCGCGCTGATGTAGCGCCGGCCCAGGCGGTTCGCCGCCGATCCGACCGACCCCCGTCGTGCCGCAGGCCGCCCCCCGTTCGCGGGGAGCGGCCTGCGGCCGTTGTGCTTGTTCGCGGCGCCCGCCCTCGGGCGGTCGGCTCAGCCGCGGGCGGGCTTGGCGGGCCTGGCGGACTTGGCCGGGTTCGCGGGCTTGGCGGACCTGGCGGTTGCGGTGCGCTTCGCGGGCCCGGCCGGGCCGCCTCGCCCGGCCGGCTTCGCGGGGCGCTCACCGGAGAACTCGGGCAGCCACTCCAGCATCTCGGCGCGGAACGGCGCCTTGGCGCCCAGCTGGCACAGCACCCCGATGGTGCTCAGCGTCACCCGGTGGATCAGCAGGTACGAGGGCGGCAGGTTCAGCTGCTTGCCCAGGTTGTAGGCGGGCGACCGCGGATCAGCGATCCGGGCCGCCTGGGCCCGCATCCAGGCCCGGGTGAAGTGGAAGCCGTCCACCGCCGCCGGCTCGATGATCGGCAGCAGGTAGTCCAGCACCGCGTCCGGGTCCAGCTCGATCGAGGGCTTCACGAAGCCCTCCTCGCGCAACATCGTGAGCACGCCCGCCGCGTCGCCGTCCAGGGCCATGCGCAGCGAGGCCCCGATCGGCGCGGGCAGCCCGCCCGGCAGCCGGTCCACGGTGCCGAAGTCCAGCACGCCCAGCCGCCAGCCCGCGACCGGGCCGTCGTCCTTCAACAGCCGGAAGTTGCCCGGGTGCGGGTCCGCGTGCAGCAGCCCCGTCCGCGACGGGCCGGCGAACAGGAACCGGGCCAGCAGCTGCCCGGCGCGGTCGCGTTCCTCCTGGGTACCGTTGGCGATCACCTCGGAGAGCGGGGTGCCGTCCATCCACTCGGTGACCAGCACCTGGTCGGCCTGCGCCACCACGACCGGCACCACGATGTCCGGGTCGCCCGCGAACTCCTCGGCGTGCCGGCGCTGGGCCTGGGCCTCCAGCTCGTAGTCCAGCTCCTCCGAGACGCGCTCCCGCAGCTCGGTGATCAGCGGCTTGATGTCCAGCCCGGGGATCAGCGGGCCGAGCAGCCAGGCCACCCGGGACAGTTGGGAGAGATCGGCGAGCAGGGCGTCGCCCGCGCCCGGGTACTGGACCTTGACGGCGACCCGTCTGCCGTCGTGCCAGACCGCGCGGTGCACCTGGCCGATCGAGGCGGCCGCCGCCGGGCGGTCGTCGAACTCCAGGAACAGCTCGCGCCAGCCCTCCCCGAGCCGCTCGGCCAGCGCGGTGTGCACCTTGGCGGCGGGCATCGGCGGAGCGGCGTCCTGCAGCTTGGTGAGCGCCGCCCGGTACGGACCGGCGACCTCCTCGGGCAGCGCGGCCTCGAAGACGGACAGCACCTGCCCGAACTTCATCGCCCCGCCCTTGAGCTCGCCCAGCACCTTGAACAACTGGTCGGCGGTGGCCTGTTGGAGCTCGGCCGTCACCACCTCGGCGGACCGGCCGCCGATGCGCCTGCCCAGTCCGAGCGTGGCGCGACCGGCTATGCCCAGCGGCAGGGCGGCGAGCCGTGCCGTTCGGGTCACTGCCTTGCGCGGAAGATCGCTCACCCGGGCCTCCATTCCCCTGGCCCCCCGACCGCCGGACGGCCCACCATCACATACGCCATTGTGCCCGGTTCGCGGGCCTGCTCCGGCGGTATTTCGTGGGGGGCTTTCGGGGCTTCGCCCCGTCGACACTCCTGGGGCCCGTCCCCTCCCCCCCGCCCCCACCCACCCTCCTCCTCCCACCTCCTCCCACCTCACCCGCCGCCTGCCCACCCACCCACATCTCGCGCTCACCCCGTCCCTCGGAACAGCGGCTCCCGCTCTCTCCCGGCCCGGGGGGGGGGGCGGGGAGGGGGGGGGGGGGGGGGGGGGGCGGGGGGGGGGGGGGGGTGGGTCGGGGGGGTGATCCGGGGGGCGGAC
>NZ_JBVHYH010000070.1:33502-50533 GCF_055569135.1 Kitasatospora sp. NPDC029367 | reverse complement strand
TGGCGGCCACCCGAAAAACCACCCCGGCGCCCTTTCCCCGCCGGGGGGGGGAGCCGTTCCGGCCAGACGGCCTCCGGCGGACGGGAGCGGAGGGGGGCCCCCCCCGGCGGGGCCGCCCACCCTCGCACGACCCGAGGACCCCACCCTCGTACAGGAGAAGGAGATCATGTCCCTTCCGACGTCCCAGTCCTCCCAGCCCTTCCAGCCCTCCCGGTTCTCCCGGTCCTCGCCGGGCCTCACCGTGGCCCTGGCGGTCCGCAAGGACATCCACCGCTACGGGCTCGAAGGGATGCTGCACTCCCTGGAGTCGATCGCGAGCATCTTCAGCTACCCGACCGTCGCCGACGCCGCGGCGGCGGCCCCGAAACTCTCGCCGGACCTGCTGCTCACCTCCGCCGCCGAACTGGCGGAGGCCCCGGACGCGGCGCCGGCCCGGCGGCTGCGCGACCACGACGTGCGCCTGGTGGTCCTGGTCGGCCCGGAGGAGCGGATGACCCCGGCCTGGGCCCCGCACGTGCACGGCTTCGTGGACCGGTCGGCCCTGCACCTCAGCCTGCTGCGGGAGGCGGTCTCGGACGTGTCCGCCGGGCGCTTCCACGTGTCGGCGAGCCTGGCGCGGCGCCTGCTGGTGCCCGCCGACCCCGGCCCCGCCGTCGCGCTGACGGCGCGGGAGACCCAGGTGCTGGAACTGGTCGCGGGCGGCCTCAGCAACAAGCAGGCCGCCCGCTCCCTGGGCATCTCCGAGAACGGCGTCAAGCGGCTGATGGGGAACATCCTCGCCAAGCTCAACAGCCCCAACCGCACCCTCGCCGTGGTCAGGGCGATGGAACTCGGCCTGCTGGCGAAGCCGGCAGCAGCGTGACCAGCTCGCGCTTGAGGACCTTGCCGCTGGGGCCGAGCGGCAGCCGCTCGACGAACTCCACCCGGCGCGGCCGCTTGTAGCCGGTCAACTCCCGGCGGGCCAACTCGTCCAGTCCCTCGACGAGTTCGGCGTCCGTGCCGAAGCCGTCCCGGCGGACCACGACGGCGCAGACCTGCTCGCCGCGGGCCGGATCCGGGACACCCACCACCGCGATCTGCTCGACGCCCGGGTGGCGCAGCAGCACCTCCTCGACCTCGCGCGGGTAGACGTTGTAGCCGCCCTGGATGATCACGTCCTTCTTCCGGTCCACCAGCGTGAGGTAGCCGTCCGGCGCCAGGCGCCCGAGGTCCCCGGACCGGAACCAGCCGTCCACCAGCACCTCGGCGGTGGCCTTCGGCAGGCCGAGGTACCCGGCCATCACGTTGTGGCCCCGGACGACGACCTCGCCCACCTCGCCCACGGGCAGCAGCTCCACCCGGCCCTCCAGGTCGGCGCGGGCGACGGCCACCTCCACACCGGTGACCGGCAGCCCGACGGTGCCGGGCCGCGGCGGCGTCCCCGGGTGGTTGTACGAGACGCAGGGCGAGGTCTCGGTCAGGCCGTACCCCTCGTACACCTCGCAGCCGAGGACCTCCCGGACCTGCGTCAGGACCGCGACCGCCAGGGCGGATCCGCCGCTGTAGGCGCGCCGCAGCCGGTGCGCGGGCGCGCCCGCGGCCACCGCCTCCAGCAGCGCGTGGTACATGGTCGGCACGCCCATGAAGACGGTGCAGCCGTGGCGCGCCATCTCCTGGAGGGCCTGCTCGGCGGCGAACCGGGGCGCCAGGACGAGGGTGGCGCCGGCCAGGAAGCAGGTGCCCATGACGCAGACCTGCCCGAAGGTGTGCGACAGCGGCAGGCACCCGTAGAGCACGTCGTCGTCCTGGACCGCGAAGGGGGAGACGGCGGTCACCTCGATGTTGGTGACGACGTTGCGGTGGGTGAGCATCGCGCCCTTGGGGCGGCCGGTGGTGCCCGAGGTGTAGAGGATCGCCGCCAGGTCCTCCGGGGCGACCGCCACGAACTCGGTGACCGGCTGCCCGGGGTGGGGGGCGTCGAGGTCGATCCCGCCGGAGCGCTCGTCCGCCACGGTGAACAGCTCGATCCCGGCGGCCGCGGCCGCCGGCCCGCCCTGTCCGACGACGGTGCCCTCGCAGACCAGGGCGCGCGCATCGCAGTCCTTGAGCACGAACTCCACCTCGGCGGTGCGGGACTGCGCGTTCATCGGCACCACGACCGCGCCCAGGGCGAGGACCCCGAAGTACGCGGCCGGGAAGCGGGGGGAGTTGGGCAGCATCAGGACCACCCGGTCGCCCGGGCCGACGCCGTGGTGGCGCAGCACCGCGGCGTAGTGGCGGGCCCGGTCCCACAGCTGCCGGTAGGTGACGACGGTGTCGTCCTGGACCAGGGCCGGACGGTCCGGCCGCCGTGCCGCCGTATCGGCGAGCACGGCGGCCAGGGAGCGGGTCACACAAGCTCCTTCGCGGTGGTGTGCCCGGCCGCGCGGTCGGACGCGGTGGCGATCCCCAGCTCCTGCCAGATGCCCGCCAGGGCCTGGGCGAACTTCTCCACGTCGGCCTCCGTGTGGGTCGCCGACGGGGCGATCCGCAGCAGTTCCTCGCCGGCGCGGACGCTGGGGGCGTTGATGGCCTGGACGTACAGCTTGTGCCGGTCCAGCAGGAGCGCCGAGGCCTCCTTGCACAGGGCGTCGTCGCCGACCAGCGCCGAGACGATGTGCGAGTCGGTCGACAGGAACGGCACGTCGGCCTCCTGGAGCAGCCGGTGCAGCAGCTGGGCGTTGCGGGCCAGGCTCTCCCGCTCGGCGTCGGAGCCGCGCAGGTGGCGCACGGCGGCCAGGGCGCCGGCCGCGGTCGCGGGCGGCAGCGAGGTGGTGAAGACGAACGCCCGCGACATGGTGCGCACCGCGTCGACCAGGTCCTGCGGCCCGGCGATGTAACCGCCGGCGGTGCCGAGGCCCTTGGCGAGGGTGCCCATGATGACGTCGAACCGGTGGGCGATGCCCTCGCGGGCGGCGATGCCCGCGCCCTCGGGGCCGTACATGCCGATGGCGTGCACCTCGTCGAGGAAGGTGGTCGCGCCGTACTGCTCGGCCAGGTCGGCGATCTCGGCGAGCGGCGCCACGTCACCGGACATGGAGTACACCGACTCCAGCACGATCAGCTTGGGCGCCTCCGGATCGGTCGCCGCGAGGAGTTCGGCCAGGTGCGCGACGTCGTTGTGGCGGAAGATGCGCTTCTGGGCGCCGCTGCGCCGCAGGCCGTCGATCATCGACGCGTGGTTCAGCTCGTCGGAGAAGACCACGGTGCCCTTGGGGTTGCCCGCGATCACCGCGAGCGCGCCGTCGTTGGCGGTGTAGCCGGAGGCGAAGAGCAGTGCGGCGTCCTTGCGGTGCCAGTCCGCGAGTTCGCGCTCCAGCTCCACGTGGCGGTGGTTGGTGCCGCCGATGTTGCGGGAGCCGCCGGAGCCGGCGCCGAACCGGGCCACGGCGTCGTGGACGGCGGCCAGGACGGAGGGGTGCTGCCCCATCCCGAGGTAGTCGTTGCTGCACCAGACGGTGATCTCGTTGTCCTCGTCGGCGGTGCGGGCGATCGCGCTGGGGAAGCTGCCGGCACGGCGGCCGATCTCCAGGAAGGTGCGGGTACGGCGCTGCTCCTCGGTGAGCTGCTCGGTGAAGTAGTCGAGGTGCCGGGGCATGGGAGTTCCTCTCGTTCGACACGAAATGCGAAATGGCTTGACCGGTACGGGAGTTCGGGTTGACGCGGGGCCTCAGGCGGTGGCGGCGGCGCTGTGCTCGCGCAGCCGTGCCTTGTCGGGCTTGCCGGTCGGGTTCATGGGGAGTTCGTCGAGCACCAGCACCCGCTCGGGGGCCAGGGCCGGGGAGAGGTTGGCGCTGATGTGCTTGCGCACCGCCTCGGGTTCGACGAGCGTGCCGGGGCGGCAGGTCAGGGCGGCGTGGAGGTGCTCGGTGCCGTCGGCGTCGCGCACCCCGTAGACGGCCGCGAGGGCGACACCGGGGACGGTCAGCAGCTCGCGCTCGACCACGGCCGGGTAGATCTTGACCCCGTCGACCTTGACCACGTCGGAGACCCGGTCGAGCAGGTGGAGGTAGCCGCGGTCGTCGCGGTAGCCGATGTCGCCGGTGCGGTACCAGCCGTCGCGCAGCACGCCGGCGTCCAGGGCCGGGTCGAGGTAGCCGTCCATGAGCTGCGGGGAGCGCATCCGGATCTCACCGACCTGGCCGTCGGCCAGCGGCACCCCGGTGTCCGGGTCGCGCACCTCCAGCTCGACCTCGGGGAAGACCCGGCCGACCGTGGCGGCCAGGCCGGCGTCGGCGTGCCCGGCCGGGTCGAGGTAGCTGATCCGGCCGCTCTCCGTGGTGCCGTAGAGCTGCAGCAGGATCGGGCCGAACACCTCGTGGGCGACGGCGAGGCGGCTGGGCGCCGCCGACGTCCCGCTGTAGCTCAGGCTCCGCAGGCCGGCCAGTCCGGCCGACCGGGCGTCGCGGTGCCCCAGGTCCTCGAGGTGGTCGAGCAGCCGGTACAGCTGGGTGGTGGCCATGAAGGTGCGGGTGACGCGGTGCTCGATCACGGCGCGCACCACCTGTGGCGCGTCGAACTCCGGCAGCAGCACGACGCTGCCGCCCACCGCCAGGGCGCCGTCGACCAGGAGGCCGGCGCTGTGGCTCAGCGGGGTGCTGTACAGGGCGGTGATCTCGGCGGCCTCCGCGGGGGTGTCGACCGCGATCCGCACGGTGCCCTCCCAGGACCGCAGCGACTTGCGGATCCCCTTGGGGCGGCCGGTGCTGCCGCTGGTGAACATGATGACCGCCAGGTCGTCGGGCTCCCCGCGCTCCGGGGGGACGGCCCCGGGGTCGTCGGTGAGCGCCGTCCCGGCGGACCCGTCCTGCCCGGGGCCGACCAGCACGGCCCCGGACCGCTCGGCCAGTTCGGCGGCCCGCGCCGCGCTGGTCCGGTCGGCGTACAGCACGGTCGCACCGGTGTCCCGCACGATGCCGAGCTGGTCGGCGAGCGGCAGCATCGCCGTGCTGGTGCCCGGGTTGGTGGAGCGCAGGTAGCAGACCGCGGCGCCGGCCAGGTGGGCGGCGTGCCGCACGCTGAGCATGTCCGGGCTGTTGGGCGCGGTGAGCACGGCGACCACGGTGCCGCGCCCGACGCCGTTGGCCCGCAGGGTGCGGTAGGTGCCGGTGACGGCCCGCAGGTAGTCCTCCGCGGTCAGCTCCGTACCCGGGTAGCGCAGCACCACCTTGCCGGGGTGCTCCGCCAGTGCCGCCAGTACCTCGGGCACGTAGCCGCCCGCGTCCGACCACCAGGCCCAGCCCGCAGTCACCATGCCGCCCTCTCCTCACCGCCCCGCCGCATCCGGCGGTCAGCCGTTGACCTGACAGCTGGAGTCTTCTGGTCGCCGCCGGCGCGGAACAGGCGTGTTCGGGCACGTCGATGGTGCGCCCGGGCCGGCTGCACCACGGGGGTACCCGAACGGGTAGGCCACCCGGGGCCGCTGGTGCGCTGCCCGTCGGGGGCTCCCCGGGAGCGGGGGAGCGGGGCGAATGTGAACAGTCTGTGCCGTCGATCACGGAGGGGGGAACGGCGCAGAACGGCTGACCTGCAACGATCTGGTGGGCGGATGGATCGATTCGGGAATCGTGCTTGATCGCCGCTCCCGGACGGCGCAGGATCGATCCCGGCAAGGCACCGAGCCGTGCCGTGACACGGGGGACTGAGCGGGCCGTATCTCCTCGGCTCCGGACGACTTTTCTCACTTTCCTGACGGGCTATCCGACGGGCGGCTTCGGGCCGCTCGTTCCCATGTCACGACCGCGCCGGTTTTTCCCACTACACCGATGTTGCGGGGGAAGTGTGTTGCAACAGCCTTACTCATATCGGTACAGAGCCCTCGTGGAGCCCGACTGGCGGCGGATCCCCGGCTGGCGCGAGGTGACCGAGCAGGAGTGGCACGATCCGCAGTGGCAGCGGGTGCACTGCGTGAAGAACGTCCGCCAGCTCAGGTCGGTCTACGGTGACCTGCTGTCCGAGGAGTTCTACCTCGACGTGGAGCGCGACCAGGCGGAGCGGGCGACCATGTCGCTGCTGCTGCCGCCGTACGTGCTCAGCATGATGGTGCCGCACGCCGAGCCGGACGCCGAGAGCATGTACGCCGACCCGGTGCGCCGGCACATGCTCCCGGTGTTCTCCGACCGGGACCCCGAGTGGCCCTCGCACCCGTACGCCTCGCGGGACTCGCTGCACGAGGCCGAGATGTGGGTGGTCGAGGGCCTGACCCACCGTTACCCGACCAAGGTGCTGGCCGAGTTGGTCTCCACCTGCCCCCAGTACTGCGGGCACTGCACCCGGATGGACCTGGTCGGCAACTCGACGCCGCAGATCCTCAAGTTGAAGTTCACGGTCAAGCAGGCCGACCGCCACGACGCCATGCTGGACTACTTACGCCGGACACCGACCGTCCGCGACGTGGTGGTCTCCGGCGGCGACGTGGCCAACGTGCCGTGGCCCCGGCTGGAGTCCTTCGTCTCGGCGCTGCTGGAGCTGGACCACATCCGGGACATCCGGCTCGCCTCCAAGGCGCTGATGGACCTGCCGCAGCACTGGCTCAGCGACGACGCCCAGCGCACCATGGGCCGGCTGGCCGCCACCGCGCGCGAGCGCGGCGTCAGCCTGGCCGTGCACACCCACACCAACTCCGCGCAGCAGGTGACCCCGCTGAACGCGCGGGCCGCCCGGAGCATGCTCGACCTCGGCGTGCGCGACGTGCGCAACCAGGGCGTCATGCTGCGCGGGGTCAACGACACCCCCGAGTCGCTGCTCGACCTGTGCTTCGCGCTGCTCGACGGCGCCGGGGTGATGCCGTACTACTTCTACCTCTGCGACATGATCCCGAACGCCGAGCACTGGCGCCTCGCCCTGTGGGAGACCCAGGCGTTGCAGCAGGCGGTCATGGGGTACCTGCCGGGCTTCGCCACGCCCCGGCTGGTCTGCGACGTGCCGTTCGTCGGCAAGCGCTGGGTGCACCAGACCGAGCACTACGACCGTGAGCGCGGCATCTCGTACTGGTCCAAGAACTACGTCACCTCACTGGAACAGGACGACCCGTACGCGCTCGCCAAGTCGTACGAGTACTACGACCCGATCCAGACCCTCGGCGAGGCGGGGCGCGAGTGGTGGCGCTCCCACGTCGCAGTGTCCGAAACCGTCCCGAGCACCAGGAGCTCCCATGAGTGACCTCAGCCCCATCGCGCCGCTCTCGGTGCGGCAGAAGTTCCTGGTCGAGCCCGACCTGGGGGCCGGCAACTTCCTGCAGTACGCCCTCAAGTACAACCCGAACACCGACGTGCCGCTGGTCTACAGCCACCGGACGGACGAGCGCGGGCAGGTGGCGCTGCGCGGGTACAGCCTGCGCGAACTGGAGGCCATCCGCGACCAGTACGCCCGCTGGTACTGGGCGAACGGCGTGCGGCCCGGCGATCCGGTCGCGCTCTACATCGCCGAGGGCCTGCAGCCGATCCTGCACTTCCTGGCGCTCACCGCGCTCGGTGCCGTCCCGGCGCTGGTCAACGACGCGATGCCGATCCCGACGGCCAAGCGCTACCTGGACCACGTCGGCGTGGTCGGCCTGGTCGCGGACGACCCGCGGCTGATCTCGGCGGCCTACAAGCCCGGCCAGCCGCGGCCCCGGTTCATCGTGCCGTCCGCGGAGATCCGCGCGCACGACCCCGAGTCGGGCACGCTCCCGGACGTCTACCCGTACCGGCACGCCGCCGAGGATGTGGTGGGGCTGATCCACTCCTCCGGCACCACCGGCACCCCCAAGTCCACCATGGTGGCCCACCGCCAGTTCTGGGTCGGCAAGGAGACGCGCATGGTGCGCTTCCCGGCCGAGCCGTACGACCGGCTGCTGTCGCTGATGCCGCACACCCACGCCGGCGGTCTCAGCTACCTGCTCACCACGATCCTGCTGGGCCTGCCCACCCTGACCATGGGCGACTGGCGGCGCACCGCGGTGGAGCCGGTGATGAAGGCCTTCCAGCCCACCATGGTCGCCTCCTTCGCCCGCACCTTCGTCGAACTCGCCACCGGCGAGGCGCCGGTGGAGGCCGCCGCCAAGGTGCACACCTGGTTCAACACCGGCGACTCGGCGCACTACGGCCACATCCGCCGGCTGGTGCGGCTCGGCGAGCGCCCCTCCGGCCTGATCCAGCCCTGGCTGCTCCCCGAGGGCGACGCCGGCCAGGCGGTGCTGCCCGGCTCCCGGTTCGTCGACGGGCTGGGCTCCTCCGAGATGGGCATGGCGCTGTTCGGCCAGGTCACCACCCCGGAGACGCCCCGCGACGACCGCTGCGTCGGCCTGCCGGTCGAGGTGGTCGAGCACGCCGCCGTCCTGGACGACGACGGCAACGAGGTGCCGGACGGCACGGTCGGCTACCTCGCGGTCAAGACCCCGTCCCGCACCCCGGGTTACTGGAACGACCCGGAGCTGACCCGCAGCTTCGAGCTGGCCGGCTACTGGCTGACCGGCGACATCGCCCGCCGCACCGAGGACGGCCGGTTCTACCACCTGGACCGCACGGTCGACGTGATCAACACCGCCGCGGGCCCGGTCTACAGCCTCCCGCTGGAGGAGGTGCTGATCGCCGACTGCGAGGACCTGGTGATGGACTGTTCGGTCATCGGCGTGCCCGGCGCGCGCGGTGACGGCCAGCAGCCGATCGCCGTGGTCCGGCTCCAGGAGGGCGCGGCCGGCACCGAGCCGGCCACCATCCTCGACGCGGCGAACAAGGCCCTGGCGGCGGCCGGACTGGCCGAGCTGGCCGCGGTCTTCGTGGCCGAGCAGGAGGGCGACTTCCCGACCGGCCCCACCGGCAAGGTGCTCAAGCGCGAGCTGCGCACCCGGCACGCCACGGCGCTGACGGCCGAGGCCGCCCAGCAGTAGTCCGGCTCCACCTCCACTCCTTCACGGCTACCAGGAAGAGCTATGTCAGGAGAGAAGCAGACACGTGCGATCGGCGTCATCGGCGCCGGTCCCCGGGGTCTCTCCGTCGTGGAACGGTTAACCGTCAACGCGACGGAGGGCGGCCACCCGGTCGTGATCCACGTGGTGGATCCGTACGTCGGCAGCGGCGGCCGGGTCTGGGACGTCACGCAGCCGACCGAACTGCTGATGAACACGGTGGCCTCGCAGGTCACCATGTTCACCGACCCGAGCGTCACCTGCGAAGGCCCGATACGTCCGGGACCGAGCCTGTACGAGTGGGCGAAGCTGGACATCGAGCTGGAGCCCCTCGAGTACCCGGAGTGGGTGAGCAAGGAGGCCGCGGAGCTCGGCCCGGACTCCTACCCCTCCCGGGCCTTCTACGGCCACTACCTGGTCTGGGTGCTCGACCGCCTGGTCAGCACGGCCCCCGACCACGTCTCGATCCGGCTGCACCGCAACACCGCGGTGAGCCTGACCGAGGCCGAGGACGGTTCGCAGATCGTCACCCTGGACGACGGCAGCGGACTGCTGCTGGACAGCGTCGTCCTGGCCCAGGGGCACCTGGACATGCCGCCGAGCGCGGGCGAACTGGGCCTGGACGGCTACGCCCGGGCGCAGGGCCTCGGCTACCTGCCGCCGACCAACCCGGCCGAGGCCGACCTGGACTTCGTCGCCCCGGGCCAGCCGGTCGCGCTGCGGGGACTGGGGCTCAACTTCTTCGACTACCTGACGCTGCTGACCACCGGCCGCGGCGGCACCTTCGTCCGGGAGGGCGAGCGGCTGCGCTACCGCCCGTCCGGCCGGGAGCCGTTGATGTACGCCGGCTCCCGGCGCGGCATCCCGTACCACGCGCGCGGCGAGAACCAGAAGGGCGCCTTCGGGCGCCACTGGCCCAACTCCCGCACCATGGAACGGATCAACGTGCTGCGCGAGCAGCGCCGGCAGGGCGCCGAGGTCGAGTTCACCCGGCACATCTGGCCGCTGGTCGACCGCGAGGTCACCGGGGTCTACTACCACGCGCTGATCTCCGAGCGGCTCGGCGGCGAGCAGGCCGACGCCTTCCTGCGGGAGTACGGCGACCGGCTGCCGGGCGCGGACGACGAGGAGCTGCTCGGCCGGTTCGGCCTCGGGCCGGCCGACCGCTGGGACTGGGACGCGATCGCCCGGCCGTACGGGGACCGCAAGTTCCTCAGCCGGGTCGAGTTCCAGGACTGGCTGCTCGGCCACCTGCGGCAGGACCTGGTGGAGGCCCGGCGCGGCAACGTCCGAGGGGCGCTGAAAGCGGCCCTGGACGTCATGCGCGACCTGCGCAACGAAGTCCGGTTGCTGGTCGACCACGCCGGGATCACCGGCGAGTCCTACCGCGACGAGCTGCAGGCCTGGTACACGCCGCTCAACGCCTACGTCTCGATCGGTCCGCCGCCCAGACGGATCGAGGAGCTGATCGCCCTGGTCGAGGCGGGCGTGGTGACCATGCTCGCTCCCGGCATGCGGGTCACGCCCGCACCGGCGGGGGCCGGGTTCACGGTCGACTCCACGTCCGTTCCCGGCGGGGAGGTCGAGGTGACCGCGCTGATCGAGGCGCGGCTGCCCGAGGTCGACATCCGCACCACCGAGGACCCGCTGGTCCGCAACCTGCTGGAGCGCCGGGCCTGCCGGCCGTACCTGATCCCCACCGGCACCGACGGGCACGTGGAGACCGGCGGGCTGACGGTCACCGAGCGGCCGTACCGGCTGGTCGACGCGGCGGGCCGGGTGCACCCGTACCGCTACGCCTTCGGGGTGCCGACCGAGACGGTGCACTGGGCGACCGCGGCCGGGATCCGGCCCGGGGTCGACTCGGTGATCCTCGGCGACGCCGACGCGATCGCCCGGGCCTGCCTGTCGGCCGAACCGGGCCAGCGCTCGCCGTCGGCGGTGCGGGTGCGGGTCACCCTCTGAGGGGCGGGCGCGACCGCACCACCCGGTGGCCCCGGCCACCGGTAGTACCGGCAAGTACCTTGAGAAAGTCCTGAGTTGAACCATCAGAAGGAGGACTGCGCAGTGCCCGACCAGACCGCGTCCGATTCGACCGTCCGCCGACCGAGCGGCAGTGACCGCGCACCGGTGAGCGTCGACGCCGGACTGCTCTCACCGGTCTGGGCGGGCACCGACGCGCTCCGAACCCTGGGCGACGAGGCATGGGTCGCCGCGATGCTGGAGACCGAGGTCGCGCTGGCCCGTGCCCAGGCGTCCCTCGGCGTGATACCCGCCGACCTGGCGGGAGCGATCGCCGAGGGCGCCGCGAGAGCCCGGATCGACGTCGTGGAGCTGGCCGCCGAGGCCCGCGGCGCCGCCAACCCGGTCGTCGTCCTGGTCCGGGAGCTGACGGCGGCGGTCGCCGCCGTCGACCCCGCCGCCGCCGGGTACGTGCACCTCGGCAGCACCAGCCAGGACATCCTGGACTCGGCCGCGATGCTGCTCGGCGCGAGAGTGCTGGCGGACATCCGGCAGAACCTCTCCCGGGTGGCCGCGGCGCTGGCGAAACTCGCCGACGAGCACCGCGCCACCCCGATGGCCGCCCGCACCCTGGCCCAGCACGCCGTGCCCACCACCTTCGGGCTCAAGGCGGCCGGCTGGCTGGACTCGGTGCTGGACGCCGTCGAGCGGGTCGACCGCACCGCCGCCCTGCTGCCCGCCCAACTGGGCGGCGCGGCCGGCACGATGGCGGCCTACCAGGAGTACGCCGTGGCCACCCCGGCCGACCGGCCCGGCCACGGGATCGAGCTCGCGGCGCGCTTCGCCGCCGAACTCGGCCTGCGCGAGCCCTCCGCCCCCTGGCACAGCCTGCGCGTCCCGCTGAACGACCTCGGCTGGGTGCTCAGTTCCGTCACCGGGACGCTGGGGAAGTTCGCCCTGGACGTCCAGGGGATGTCCCGCACCGAGGTCGGCGAGGTCGCCGAACCGGCCGCCGCGGGCCGCGGCGTCTCCTCGGCGATGCCCCAGAAGCGCAACCCGGTGCTGGCCACCCTCATCATGGCGGCCGCCCGTCAACTGCCCGCCCAGGCCATGATCCTGGCCCAGAGCATGGTGGCCGAGGACGAGCGGGCGCCCGGCGCCTGGCACGCCGAGTGGCAGCCGCTGCGCGAGGCGCTGCGGCTGGCCTCGGGCGCGGCGTACACGGCCGTGGAGCTCGCCGAGGGCCTGGAGGTCTTCCCGGAGCGGATGCGGGAGAACCTGGCGCTCACCGGCGGCTCGATCGTCTCCGAGCGGCTGAACGTCGCCCTCGCCCCGCTGCTGGGCAAGGCCGAGGCGAAGAAGCTGCTGGCCGAGTGCGCCCGCCGGTCCGCCTCCGGCGCGGGCTCGTTCACCGAGGTGATGGAGGCCCGGGCGGACCTGGTGGCCAAGCTGCCGGCCGGCGTCACCGTCCAGGACCTGCTGGCCCCCGAGGGCTACCTGGGTGCCGCCGAACAGCTGGTGGACCGCGTGCTGCGGCGCCACCAGGAGAACCACGCGTGAAGGAGCCAGCATGAGTGACCTCTCCCCGGCGGTGCGCCCCCGCGGGCTGCGCGGTCCGGTGGCGTTCTGGCTGATCGCCACCACCCAGTGCCTGCTGCTGTTCGCCTCCAGCGCGCCGTCCCCGCTCTACGTGGTCTACCAGGCCAAGTGGGGCTTCTCCTCCATCACCCTGACCGAGGTGTTCGCGGCCTACGCCCTGGCGCTGCTGGTCGCGCTGCTGGTGGTCGGCGGACTGTCCGACTACGTCGGCCGTCGGCCGGTGCTGCTCGCCGCGCTCGTCGTCGAGGTGGTCAGCATGGCGCTGTTCATCCGCGCCGACGGCGTCGCCTGGCTGATGGCCGCCCGGGTGGCGCAGGGCCTGGCCACCGGCGCCGCCACCGGGGCGACCAGCGCCGCGATGCTGGACCTCGCCCCGCAGCACCGGCCCAGGCTCGGCCCGCTGGTCAACAGCGCCGCGCCGATCGTCGGGCTGGCGCTGGGCGCGCTCGGCGCGGGCCTGCTGGTCCAGTACGCGCCGCACCCGCAGACCCTGGTGTACGCGCTGCTGCTCGCGGCCTTCGTGCTCTGCGCGCTGGCCGTCCCCGCGCTCGCCGAGACCTCCCCGCGCCGCCCGGGCGCGCCGGCCTCGCTGACGCCGCGGATGGGCATCCCGCGCGAGGCCAGGCCGATGTTCCTGGTGGTGGTGCCCTGCCTGTTCGCGGTCTGGGCGCTGGGCGGCCTCTACATGTCGCTCGGCCCGTCCATCGCGGCCGGCATCCTGCACATCTCCAACCACGTCATCGGCGGCCTGGTCATCTTCGCGCTGACCGGGACGGGGGCGGTCGGCTCGCTGCTGCGCCGCAACCACCCGCCGCGGCAGACCATGACCCTCGGCTTCGTGGCCTTCTTCGTCGGGGTCGGCGCCACCCTGGGCGCCCTGGCCGCGGCCTCCACCCCGCTGTTCTTCGTCGGCACGGTGATCGCCGGGTACGGCTTCGGGACGGGCTTCCTGAGCGCCTTCCAGACCGTCGGGCCGCTGGCCGGACCGGACGTCCGCGCCGAGCTGATCGCCAGCATGTACGTCGTCTGCTACCTGGGGTTCAGCCTGCCGGCCGTCGCCGCCGGGGTGGCCGTGGGCCACATCGGGTTGAAGTCCACCGCGACGGTGTACGGCATCGCCGTGATGGTGCTCGCGGTGGCCGCCACCGCGGGGCTGCTGGTGCAGCAGCGCAAGGAGCAGCGCCTGCAGGGAAGCGGGAGCGAGCCGGTGCCCGTCTCCGGTTCGGCGCGCCGTTGACCGGAGCGCGGCTCCCCCCGTCCACGTCCCCGTCCCCGTCCACGTCTACCTGAGGTGCTTCCCATGACTGACGACAACCGGCCGGCCGGGTACGACCCGGCCGAGGTGGACGTCCTGCGCCGGTTCCTGCTGACCGCCCGGCGCGACCCGGACGCCGTCGCCGTGATCGACGACACGTCGACCGTGAGCTACGGCGAACTGGAGCTGCGGGTACGGCGGATCGCCGCCCGGCTCGGCCCGGACTGCGGCACGGTGGCCGTGCTGACCTCCCGCTCCGCGGACACCGTGGCGGCGCTGCTCGGCGTGCTCGCGGCCGGCGGCACCTACTGCCCGATCGACCCCGCGTTCCCGCTGGAGCGCAAGACCGCGCTGCTGGCGGCCGCCGGGGTGCGCAGCGCGATCGCCGCGGACCCCGGGCGGCTGCCCGCCGGGGTGCCGGTGCTGGACCCGTCCGAGGCCGCGGGCACCGAGCAGCCCGAGGCCTTCCCGGCCGGCTGGCTGCCCGAGCCCGATCCGGCCGCCCCCGCCTACCTGCTGTTCACCTCGGGCTCCACCGGGCAGCCCAAGCCGGTGGTCACCCCGCGGCGGGCGATCGGCGCCTCGGTCGCCTCGCTGGCCACCCTGTTCGCGGTCGCCCCCGGCGACCGGGTGCTCCAGTTCGCCTCGCTCAACTGGGACACCTGCTTCGAGGAGATCCTGCCCGCGCTCACCGTCGGCGCCACCCTGGTCTTCGACGCGGACGCCTACTCGGCCTCCTTCCCGCGCTTCCTGCGGATGGTCGAGCGGCATCGGATCACCCTGGTGGACCTGCCCACGGCGTTCTGGCACGAGTTCGTCAACCACCTGACCGAGGAGCAGGACCAGACCGAGGAGCGGGCCGCCCTGCCGGAGAGCCTGCGCACCGTCGTCATCGGCGGCGAGGCGGCCCGGCCGGCCCGGATCGACGACTGGTGCGCGCTGCCGGGCGCCGACGCGGTCCGCCTGGTCAACACCTACGGGTGCACCGAGACCACCCTGGTCACCCACGCGATCGACCTGCACGGACCGTTCGCCGCCCCGGCCCTCGCCCCGGAGGCCGGCCGGGTCGTCCCGATCGGCCGGGCGCTGCCGCACGTCCGGGAGCAGCTCAGCGAGGAGGGCGAACTGCTGATCGGCGGGGACGGGCTGGCGCTCGGCTACCGGGGCCTGCCGGAGGTCACCGCGGAGCGGTTCGCCGAACTCGACCTGCCCGGTGCGCCGGGGCGCTACTTCCGCACCGGCGACCGGGTCCGCCGGGAGCCGGACGGCGTCCTCGTCCACCAGGGCCGCCTCGACGACGAGCTCAAGGTCCGCGGCATCCGGGTCAGCCCGGGCGAGGTCGAGGCCCAGATCTGCGCCCACCCGGACGTGGGGGGGGGGGCCGCCACCGGCGCCGCGCTGGGCGACCACACCGTCCTGGTCGCCTATGTGACACCCCGTCCGCACGCCGACACCGACACCCTCGCGGCCGGGCTCGCCCGCTACCTGCGCCAGTCGGGGCCGAGCCACCTCGTACCGTCCCGGATCACCGTGGTGCCCGAACTCGCCCTCACCGCGAGCGGCAAGGTCGACCGGCGCCGGACCCACCAGATGTACGCCACCAGCAACTGAAGCCAAGGAGAACGACCGTGTCCACCGTTGGTACCGTCGACAGCGTGATCGGCATCTTCGGCCGGGTCCTGGAATCCGACCAGGTGACCGCCGACTCGGACTTCTTCGACCTGGGCGGGGACTCCCTGCTCGCCACCCGGGTGCTCAGCGGGGTCGCCCGCGAGTTCGGCGCGGAGTTCGGCATCGCCGACTTCATCGACGCCCCGACCCCGGCCGCCCTGGCCAAGCTGATCGAAGGTGCGGCCCGATGAGCGTCATCGTCGTCGGCGCCGGCCTGGCCGGGCTCACCGCCGCCACCGAACTGGCCGACAGAGGCGTCGAAGTGACCGTCCTGGAGGCCCGCGACCGGGTCGGCGGCCGCACCCACGGCATCGAGGTCGCCCCCGGCCAGTGGGCCGACGCGGGCGCCGCCTACCTCGGCGAACGCCACACCGAGCTCAAGGCGCTGATCGAGCGGCTCGGCCTGGCCACCGCGCCCACCACCATGCTCGGCCAGAGCCGGTTCTCCCTGGGCGGCGACCCGGAGAGCACCGACGGCCGCTTCCCGCCGCTCAGCCCGATCGCCCTCGGCGAGATGTTCGACCTGCTGGACGAGGTCACCAAGGCGGTCCGCGCGGACGCCCCGCACCTCACCCCGGACGCGGAGCGGCTGGACCGGCTCACCGTGGCCGAATGGGTCGAGCAGAACGTCCAGCACCCCGACGCCAAGCTGTTCTTCCCGCTGTTCCTCGGCGAGATGATGGCCGCCGACCCGGCCGACGTGTCGGTGCTGCACATGGCCTTCTACCTGAACTCCGGCGGCGGTATCCGCTACCTCAACGCCTTCCAGGGCGGCGCCCAGGAGGAGCGGGTCGACGGCGGTGCGCACCGGCTGAGCGAGCTGCTGGCGGAGAAGCTCGGCGACCGGGTGCTGCTCTCCCGGCCGGTGCGCCTGGTCGAGCAGATCGGCGACCGGGTCCGGGTCCACACCGACCAGGGCGTGCACGAGGGCGACAGCGTGGTCATCGCGCTGCCGCCGCTGCTGGCCGACACCATCGAGTTCCGGCCCGGGCTGCCCGCGCCGCGGTCGAGCTCGGCCACCGCCCGGGGCTGCGCCGTCAAGGTCCACCTGATCCACCCCAAGCCGCTCTGGCGCGACCACGGGCTGTCCGGCTGGTCGGTCAGCTCCGACGGGCCGCTGCTGTCCACCGTGGACGACTCGCCCCCCGGCGAGGGCGTCGGCATCCTGACCGGCTTCGTCACCGGCAGCGAGGCCCGGACCTTCGCGGCCCTGCCCGCCGAGGAGCAGCGCAGCGCCGTCCTGGCCCAGGCCCGGCGGCTGTTCCCGCAGCTGCCCGAGCCGATCGGCTACCACGTCACCGACTGGATCAACGAGGAGTACAGCCGCGGCTGCTACGCCGCGCTGTTCGGGCCGGGCGACTGGCTGGCCCAGGGCCCGCAGCTGACCGAGCCGTTCGGCCGGGTGCACTGGGCCGGCACGGAGACCAGCACCGAGTTCTTCGGGCTGATGGAGGGCGCGATCCGCTCGGGCCTGCGGGCGGCGGAGGAGATCGCTCCGGTCGACTGACCGGCCCCGAGCGACTGATATATCGTCACATCGCCGTGGGGGGGGGGGGGGGGGGGGGGGGGGGGGGGGGGGGGGGGGGGGGGGGAAGGGAGGGGGGGGGGAGGGGGAGACACCCCACACACCACACAATCC